>JAQGMQ010000427.1 GCA_028292305.1 Rhodoferax sp. | reverse complement strand
CGCTGCACCAGGTGCGCGGCGTGGTCGACAACATCTCCACTGCCAGCACGCAGATCGCCTCGGGCAACCAGGACTTGAGCGCCCGCACCGAGCAGACCGCCAGCAACCTGCAGGAAACCGCCAGCTCGATGGAAGAGCTGACCAGCACCGTGCGCCAGAGCGCCGACTCGGCCACCCAGGCCAACCAGCTCGCATCCGCCGCGGCGCAGGTGGCGCAGCGCGGTGGCCAGGTGGTGGCGCAGGTCGTGGCCACCATGACCGAGATCGACACCAGCTCGAAGAAGATTGCCGACATCATCGGCGTGATCGACGGCATCGCCTTCCAGACCCACATCCGGGCGCTGAACGCCGCGGTGGAAGCGGCTCGCGCGGGCGAGCAGGGCAGGGGCTTCGCGGTGGTGGCCAGCGAGGTGCGTTCGCTGGCGCAGCGCTCGGCCGGCGCCGCCAAGGAGATCAAGGGGCTGATCGGCGCGAGTGTGGCCAGCGTGCAGTCGGGCTCGAAGCTGGTGCAGGACGCCGGCACCACCATGCAGGACATCGTGGCCAGCGTGAAGCGTGTGACCGACATGCTGGGCGAGATCTCGGCAGCCGCGGCTGAGCAGAGCCAGGGCATCGGCCAGGTCAATGCCGCCGTGAGCCAGCTGGACCAGATGACGCAGCAGAACGCCGCGTTGGTCGAAGAGTCGACCGCCGCCGCCGAGAGCCTGAAAGACCAGGCCGCGCGGCTGGCCGAGGTGGTGGCCACCTTCCGCCTGGGCGCTTCGAGCCAGGTCCTCAGGCTGGGGTGAACCTTGGGCTGATCGTCTAAAATCGCCCCCGAAAGAAGCCGCTGCCCGCGGCTTTTTTTGACTTCATTTTCAGGGCCATGTAGAGGACTACCATGTATAAAAACCTCGCCGCCACGCTCGTGGCCGCTTGTTTGTTTTCCACCGCTTGCGCGGAACCGGCCGCAGCGCCGGCGGCAGCGTCCACCCCGCTGAAAGCCGCCTTCGTCTACGTCGCGCCGCTCACCGACATGGGCTGGGTGCACCAGCACGACGCAGGCCGCAAGGCCGTGCAGGCCGCTCTTGGGGCCCAGGTCATCACCAGCTTCGTGGAGAACGTGGCCGAAGGGCCCGATGCCGAACGGGTGATCCGCGACCTGGTACAGCAGGGCAACAAGCTGATCTTCACGCCCAGCTTCGGCTACATGGAGCCCACGCTCAAGGTGGCCCGCGAGTTCCCCGGCGTCAAATTCGAATCCATCACCGGCTACAAGACCGCCCCCAACGTGGCGGTGGCCAACGCGCGGTATTACGAAGGGCGTTACCTGGCCGGCATCGCGGCCGGCCGCATGACGCGCAGCCACGTCGCCGGCTACGTGGCGGGCTTCCCCATACCGGAAGTGCTGCAGGGCATCAACGCCTTCACCCTGGGCATGCGCTCGGTGGACCCGGCGGCCACGGTGAAAGTGGTGTGGCTGAACGCCTGGTTCGACCCCACGCGCGAGCGCGACGCAGCCATGACGCTGTTCAACCAGAACGTCGACGTGATCGCCTTCCACACCGGCTCGAACGCGGTCATGGTGGCGGCGCAGGAGCGCGGCAAGCTGGCCATTGCCTACCATTCCGACATGCGCCAGATCGCCCCGGACGCGCAGCTCCTGGCCGTCACCCACGAATGGGGCGCCTACTACACGCGGCGCGCGCGGGCCGTGATCGACGGCAGCTGGACCAGCGGCAACGTATGGGGCGGCATCCGCGAGGGCATGGTGCGGGTGGGCGATTTCGGCAGCAAGGTGCCGCCCGCCGTGCAGCAGGAAGTGCTGGCGCGCCAGGCCGACATCGCAGCCGGCAAGCTGCAGCCCTTCGCTGCCGGTGCGCAAACCCTGCGCGACAACACCGGCAAGACCGTCGCCTTGCCCGGCGTGGCGCTCGGCGACACGCAGATCATGAACATGAACTATCTCGTGGAAGGCGTGGTGGGCAGCTTGTCGCCCTAGCCGACTCAGGCAGGGCCGCCGCGAGACCTGGGAGGGGCACAAATCCTGAGCCGCTGTTTGCAACGCGGAAAGAACGAATAGTGCGCAGTTTGATCTTGGCACACGGCTCGATGTGAAATAGTAAGCAGTGATTTTTAAATGTTAATTTGTATACTGACTTCTGGATTTTCAACAAAACCGGAGTGTATACATGAAACGTTCTTCTTCTATCAAATCGTTTTCTCTCAAGTCTTTCGCGCTCAGCGCAATCGCTGCTTTGGCATTGGCCGGTGCGGGTGTCGCGCAGGCCGACGTGGTCACCGCCCACGTCGACCCGGCTTTTCAGACCGCCGTCGTCTTCGACAACGCCACGCCCATGGCCAACTCGTACGAGATCAACCCCTTTACCGTGTCCAACAGCGGTGACGCCAACAGCCTGTTCAACGGCACGTTCTTCAGCTTCTGCATCGAACCCCTGCAGGCACTGAGCACCGCTTCCAGCACCAGCGGCGACAGCAGCTACACCGCCAGCTTCGCCTCCGTGACACCTTTGGTGCAGCGCCTGTTCGACTTGCAGTTCGACAACGCCCAGACCAGCGCGGTCAAGGCCGTGGCCTTCAACCTCGCGTTGCAAGAGCTGCTGCTCGAAGCACCGGGCAGCTATTCGCTGGACACCGGCAGCTATGTGCGCTCCGGCTTCGATTCGTTCAGCGCGCAGTCCGTGACCGCCGCCAACACCTTGCTGGGCCAGATCCTCGGCGCGCCCGACGCCACCACCCACAAGCAGATCATGCTGTTCGCCAGCGCCGGCTCGCAAGACCTGGTGTCGGCCATCGACAGCCCGACATCGTCGGTGCCCGAGCCTTCGAGCCTGTTTCTGATGTTCGGCGCATTGGCCGCCATGGGCACGGTCATCCGTCGCCGCCGCAGCTGAACCCGCTTGCGCGCCGAGCCGAACAATCGGCCGGCGCGCCGCGTTGGTTCCGCTCGACTCTGGTTTCCCTTCCCCATTCGCGTCGATCCGATCTTGCAGGCCTGGTGCGCTGCGGGTGAATCGCGGCGGATTCCGCCCACCGCCTCCTGAAAGAACACCTTCATGCAAACCATTTTCCTCAAGCCGCAAGCCAGTATTGCGTTGAACGCCGTTGTCCATCTGTGCGAAGACACGGCCAAGTCGTTCGACCTCGCCCCGTTGCTGGCGGCCGCCGGCTACAACCAGACCGGTACGCTCAACATCACGCAGATGTACGTGCTCGGCGCCAATGGCCTGCCCGATTCCACCGTGCCCGCCAGTCTGTTCACCAAGGTCGATGGCGACACGGTCAAGGTCGACGCCAGTGTCTTCGCCGACCGCAATTGGACCTTCAACACCCTGGCCGTAGTCATCGACAACGGCGTGAACCAAGTCACCCTGAAGCTGCAAGTCATCGTCGACCCCGTCAACGACGCCCCCACGGCCGAAGACCACACCATCGCGCTCGGCACGGCCACCAGCTACGTGGTCAAGGTCACCGACTTCGGCTTCGCCGATCCGCATGACGCGAATTCGGCCAACCAGGCCAATCCCGCCGGCAACAACCTGATGTCGGTGATCATCACCGTGCCACCCATCTCCGGCAGCCTGCTGCTCAACGGCGTGGCTGTCACGGTCGGCCAGGAAATCGCCGTTGGCGAAATCACCGCCGGCCATCTGGTCTACCAGGTCAACCCCAACGTCAGCGGCCAGACCGCTTTCGGCTTCGAAGTGCGCGACGACGGCGGCCTGGCCGGCTGCAACCCAGCCGACACCAGCATCCAACATTTCTTGACCTTCGACGCGCCGCATGGCGCACTCGGTGACCGGGTCTGGTTCGACACCAATGGCAACGGCGTGCAGGACTCGACTGAAGCGGGCGCTGCCAATGTGACGGTAACCCTGATCGGCGGCGGCGCCGACGGCGTCATCGGCACCGGCGGCGACGACGTCGTCCTGGGCACAAAGACCACCGACGCCAACGGCAACTATCTTTTCGACCATCTGGCCCCGGGCCAATACCAGGTGCAGTTTGGCAAACCGGCCGACTACGTCTTCACCGGCCGTGATCTTGGCAGCAACGATGCCACCGACTCGGACGCCAACGTAGCCAATGGCCTGTCTCAGGTCGTCACGCTCGGCAAAGACGAAACCAATCTGACCGTGGACGCGGGCCTGATCGGCACCAACGCCAAGCTGGGCGACAAGATCTGGTTCGACACCAACGCAAACGGCTTGCAAGATGCAGGCGAAGCCGGTGCCTCTGGCCTGACCGTGACACTGAAGGGCGCGGGCGCCGACGGCCAGTTCGGCACGTTTGATGACGTGGTGCTGAAGACGGCAGTTACCGACGCCAATGGCAACTACCTGTTTGCGGGCTTGAATGCCGGCCAATACCAGGTGCAATTCAGCAAGGGCACCGACTACGCCTATACCGGGCGTGATCTCGGCGGCAACGACGCGAATGACTCCGATGCGAACACGACCACGGGCCTGTCCCAAGTCGTCACACTGGGTCAGAACGAAACCAACCTGACGATCGACGCTGGCCTGGTCGGCAACAACGCCAAGCTGGGCGACAAGATCTGGTTCGACACCAACGGCAACGGCTTGCAGGATACTGGCGAAGCCGGTGCTTCGGGCCTGACGGTCACGCTGAAGGGCGCTGGTGCCGATGGCCAGTTCGGTACTTTCGATGATGTGGTGCTGAACACGGCCACTACGGATGCGAAGGGCAACTACCTGTTCTCCGGCCTGAACGCCGGCCAGTATCAGGTGCAGTT
>JAQGMQ010000420.1 GCA_028292305.1 Rhodoferax sp. | reverse complement strand
CACCATGCCGAACATCACCAGGCCGGCGCCGCCCAGCACCACCGTGGGCAGCGACTCGATCAGCGCCGCCATCTTGGGCAGCAGGCCCAGCACGATCATGATCAGGCCGCCGGCCACACACACGAAGCGGCTGCGCACGCCGGTCACGCCGACCAGGCCCACGTTCTGCGAAAAGCTGGTGTAGGGGAAGGTGTTGAACAGGCCGCCGAGCACCGTGCCCAGGCCATCGGTGCGCAGGCCGCGGGCCAGGTCGGGCTGGGTGATCTCGCGTTCGGTCATCTCGCCGAGCGCCAGGAACATGCCGGTGGATTCGATCATCACCACCACCATCACCAGGCTCATGGTGAGGATCAGCACCGGGTCGAAGATCGGCATGCCGAACTGCAGCGGCATCACGATGTCGAACCAGTGCGCCTGCGCCACTTTCTCGAAAGTCATCATGCCCATGGCCGTGGCCGCGATGCCGCCGATCACGATGCCCAGCAGCACCGAGATGTTGCTGATGAAGCCGCGTGTGTATTTGGCGATCAGCAGGATCGACGCCAGCACCAGCGCCGAGACCACGATGCCGTCCACCGGCGCGTACTGGGGGTTGGGCACGCTGCCCACCAGCGCCAGGCCCTTGGGCATCGGCGTGGCGGGCAGGGCGGCGGCCGCGTCGGCGAGCCACTTGGCCTGCTCGGGGCTGACCACGTTGGGCGCGGTCGGCCCGAAGGGGTTGCCGAAGATCCAGTTGATGCCGATGCGCATCAGGCTGATGCCGATCACCGCGATGATGGTGCCGGTGACCACCGGCGGGAAGAAGCGCAGCATGCGGCTCACCAGCGGCGCGATCAGGATCGACACCACCCCCGCGCCGATCACCGAGCCGAAGATCATCTGCGCACCGGCGACGCCCGGGTTGCCGTTGGCGATCGCCAGCATCGGCGCCACCGAGGCGAAGGTCACGCCCATCATCACCGGCAGCCGGATGCCGAACCACTGCGTGGCGCCGAGCGACTGGATCAGCGTGACCAGGCCGCAGCAGAACAGGTCGGCCGAGATCAGCATCGACACCTGCTCGGGGCTGAGCTTCAGCGCGCGGCCGACGATCAGCGGCACCGCCACGGCGCCGGCATACATGACCAGCACGTGCTGCAGGCCCAGGGCGGCCAGTTTGCCGCTGGGCAGGCGTTCGTCGACAGGGTGGACCGGGGTGGTGGACATGGGGCTCCTCGCGATGTGATGGCGGCGCAGGGAAAGCATATTCCGTGCTACCCGATGGCTACCCGTTGGCCACCCGATGCCACCGGGCGCCGCCCGATGCCACAGGACGCCACCGCCGCGCTACAGCTTCACCGCACGCAACACGTTCTCGGCCGTGGCCGGGGCGGTCAACTGCACCACGCCGCCATCGCCACGGGCCGAGGCGATGGCGTCCTTCAGCGCCTCGTAGACGCTGATGGCCAGCATGAACGGCGGCTCACCCACGGCCTTGCTGCCGAAGACGTTGTCCTCGCGGTTCGGCTCGGGCCAGAGGTCGACCTTGAAGTGCGCCGGGATGTCGCCGGTGGCCGGGATCTTGTAGGTGCTGGGCGCGTGTGTGGCCAGCAGGCCCTTGTCGTTCCAGACCAGCTGTTCGGTGGTGAGCCAGCCCATGCCCTGCACGAAGCCACCTTCGATCTGGCCGATGTCGATGGCCGGGTTGATCGAGGTGCCCACGTCGTGCAGGATGTCGACCTTCAGCACGCGGCTCTCGCCGGTCAGGATGTCGATGGCCACCTCGGTGCAGGCCGCACCGTAGGCGAAGTAGTAGAACGGCCGGCCGGTCAGCGTGGCCTTGTCGTAGTGGATCTTGGGCGTGCGGTAGAAGCCGTCGCTCCACAGCTGGATGCGGTTGGCGAACGCGCGCTGCACCACGTCGGTGAAGTCGCGGGTGGTGGTCGGTGATATCACCTGGCCGCCCTTGAAGCGGATGGCGCCCGCGCCGCAGCCGTCGAGCCCGCAGACGAAGCTGGCCAGGTTGTCGCGCACGTTGCGTGCGGCGTATTGGGCCGCGCGGCCATTCAGGTCGGTGCCGCTCGAAGCCGCCGTGGCCGAAGCGTTGGGGATCTTGCTGGTGTCGCTGGCCGTGGCCATGACACGTTCGAACGGCACGCCGAGTTCGTCGGCCACGATCTGCGCCACCTTGGTGTTCAGGCCCTGGCCCATCTCGGTGCCGCCGTGGTTCACCTGCACGCTGCCGTCGGTGTAGACATGCACCATCGCGCCGGCCTGGTTGAACAGCGTGGCCGTGAACGAGATGCCGAACTTCACCGGTGTGATGGCGATGCCGCGCTTGATCACCGGGCTCTTGGCGTTCCACGGGCCGAGTGCGTCGCGCCGTGCCTGGTAGTCGGAGGTGGCTTCCAGCCGCTCCAGCAGCGGGTGCAGGATGTTGTCTTCGACGGCCATGCCGTAGTGCGTCACGTTGCGCGCCTCGGGCGAGGTGTCGAGCGGCGCGTCGATGGGGCCGGCCGCGTCGTACAGGTTGGCGCGGCGCACGGCCAGCGGGTCGAGCCCGAGCGCGCGCGCGATGTCACCGAGGATGGACTCGATGACGATCACGCCCTGCGGCCCGCCGAAGCCGCGGAAGGCGGTGTGGCTCTGGGTGTTGGTCTTGCAGCGGTAGGAGGCGATGTCCACGTCGGCCAGGAAATAGGCGTTGTCGGCATGGAACACGGCGCGGTCGGCCACCGGGCCGCTGAGGTCGGCGCTGAAGCCGCAGTTCACCGCCATCAACAGCTTCAGCCCCTGGACCAGGCCCTGGTCGTCGAAGCCCACGGTGTAGCGGTAGGCGAAGGGGTGGCGCTTGCCGGTGACCATGAAGTCGTCGTCGCGGTCGAGCCGCAGCTTGACCGGGCAGCGCAGCTTGTGCGCGGCCACCGCGGCCCACACGGCCAGGTGGCCGGCCTGCGTCTCCTTGCCGCCGAAGCCACCGCCCATGCGCCGGCACTCGACCTTGACCGCGTGGTTGTGCAGGCCCAGCGCGTGCGACACCCAGTGCTGCACCTCGCCCGGGTGCTGGGTGCTCGAATACACCAGCCACTGGTTCTGCTCCTGCGGCAGCACATAGGCCACCTGGCCTTCGAGGTAGAAGTGTTCCTGGCCGCCGACTTCGAGCGTGCCTTCCAGCGTGTGGCGCGCCTGCAGCAGCGCCTGGGCCGCGTCGCCACGCTTCACGAACACCGGCGGCAGCACATAACTCTCGGCGGCCAGCGCGGCGTGCACGTCGAGCACCGCGGGCAGGGCTTCGATGTCGAGCCTGACCTGGCGTGCGGCGTGGCGCGCGGCCATCACCGAATCGGCCACCACCAGGCCGACCACCTGGCCGATGTGCTGCACCGTGTCGATGGCAAACACCGGCTCGTCGCCGGCGAACGCGGCCAGCATGGTGTGGCCGGGCACGTCGCGGCTGTAGAGGATGTCGCGCACGCCGGGCATGGCGCGCGCGGCGGCGTCGTCGATGCCGATGAGGCGGCCGTGGGCCACGTTCGACATGACCGGCGCGGCGAACAGCGTGCCGCGCACCTCGGGCAGGTCGTCGATGTAGTGGGCCGCGCCGGCCACCTGGGCGCGCGCGCTTTCGTGGAAGCGCGATACGCCGGAGGCCGGCACCACGGCGGCGACCGGGGCATCGGCGGGGATCACCAGCTTGTCGGGTGCGTTCATTCGGATACCTCCGTGCTGCGCACTGCGGTGCGAACGCGCCCGCAGGGTGAGGGCCATGCTTCGCATGGTGTGCGGTTTGGCACTGCGTTCATAACGCCTCCATCGGAAACGATTCGAGATTCACCGTCTGCCAGCCCTGGCTCTCCAGCCAGAAGCGCTGCAGCAGGTTGCCCAGCACTTCGGTGCGGTAGCTGCTGGAGGCGCGCATGTCCGATATCGGCTGGAACTCGGCGCGCAGCACAGCCATGGCGGCCTGCACGGTGTCGACCGACCAGGGCTGGCCGGCCAGCGCGGCCTGGGTGGCCACGGCCCGCACCGGCGTGGCGGCCACACCGCCCACGCCGACGGAGGCGCTGCGCACCAGTTGGCCGTCGATGACCAGGCGCAGCGCCAGGCACACCGCCGAGATGTCGTCGTCGAAGCGTTTCGAGATCTTGTAGACCCGCATCATTTCGCCCCCCGCGCTTGCCACTGCGTGGGCGGCGCCGCCCCCCGAGGGCGCGCGCGCTTGCTCGGGGTGGCCCGGCGCGGCGCGCATCAGCCCGGAGCCGATGGTGGGCGCCTTCGGCACCCGGATGAACGCCAGCACTTCATCGGCCG
>JAQGMQ010000398.1 GCA_028292305.1 Rhodoferax sp. | reverse complement strand
CTCAAGCCGTGCCCGGTAAACCAACACAGGATGGCGAGCACCACGCCAGCGACCGAAACGACCGCCAGCACGTTGAAGACGAACTGGAATGCCGCGCTCACAACGTTGCCGATTGCACCGATAGCCGTGGTCATCCATTTGAGGATGAGCAACACGCCGTCGGGATTGCTACCGAAGTTGGTGGCGGACTCGGCGCCCGCGGTGAACGTCGCCACCTGGTAGAACACGTAGAACGCCAAAAACGTGACAGACGGAATACCGACAAGCATGCTCGCCGTCGTGAAGAAATTCGAGAGTAGGGGAATCGTGATGGAAATCATGGGGATCTTCTTGGGCTGCGCGGTCGACAAGTAGCTTGGACTAGTCCAATGCAGGGGACGCGTACTTCCCCTTCAAACGCTGCAACTCGTCGCCAAAGCGAAGATCCCGCGCGTGTTCGTCGTAGCTTTGCATGGTGACCGGCATGCGCAACCGGGTGTCTGCGCCATGCTTCAACAGCAGGGGCAGCAACTGGCGGCCGAACTTGATTTGGTCGGCGGTGGCGGGCAGGCCGCTTGCCAGGTCAATCGCTGTTCTTATGGGCGTATGTCCTGCCTCGTCCTTGACGTTTGCGTCGGCTCCCGCATCGAGCAAGCGGCTCACCTCTTGCAGATTGCCGGACCGGACGGCCAGATGCAAAGGATGGTCAAGGAAGCGGCCGCGTGCATGGTCGGATGCGCCACCGCCCAGCAGCTTGATCAACGCCAGCCGGTCCACCTCTTTGGCAAAGGCATAACGATGCGTGTCGATGGCAATGTCCAGAGGACGCCGACCCCAGCGATCCCTTGCCTGCAAGTCAACACCCCGTTCAACCAACCATTGCAGCACCGGATAGCGCGCGCCGTAGGCAGCCAGATGGGCAGCTTGTGCGCCATCGATGTCGACCGCATCGAGCTTCAGATGCAGGTCTGCCAACATAGTCATGCCGGGCACGTTTTCTCCTTGCGCAGCGGTGGCCAGCAACGTGCGCGAGTGCTTGTCGCGCACTTGCAGATCAGCGCCGTGCTGCACCAGCCACCGCAACAAAAACAGGCGCTGCTCCTTCTGCGCAGCAAGGTGGGCCAGTGTTTGGCCAGATGCGTCACATAACGTCAGGTCGATGCCATTGGAGTGATCCAGCAGAAATTGAATGAGTGGGACGTTGGTCCCCAACGCCAACACGTTGATGAGTGAATCGGGCGGCAACTGTCCGCCCGCATCGAGGACGGCTTGGACCAAGGGGAGCCGTCCAAGCTCAAGGGCCGCCGCAACCGGCGACGTGCCTTTTGCGTCGGTCAGTCCGGCACGGGCGCCACGTGCCAGCAGCAGTTTGACGACCCGGTCGACTCTGTCGTTGTCGCTGCTGTAGTGAACGTGCTGCAGTGATCGCAGCAGCGGTGTCTCCCCTGCGCGGTTGGCGCCATTGATGTCCGCCCCCAACGCCAGCAGCTTCTCGATGACAGTGGTGTCGCCCCAGAAGATCACGGCACTTTGCAAGACCGAATTGCCGTTGACGTCGACTGCTCGGGCACTCGCGCCTGAGGCGAGTGCCGCTTGAAAGCCCTCCAGGCTACGGCCGGAGATGGCGCGCAGCAGCGCGTCGTCGGCCTCGGTGGCCTGCGCGAAGCTTGCGGTGGTCATGAGCAGAACCTCAACTGCAAACAGCAGGACCCGCGCCATCCAAGGCCGGTGCGGCGCGCGCGAGCGGCGGTACGGAAAGTGGATTTCATGGGGTACGTGGCATTCGCTCATCGTCCAAACTCTGGCAAGTGTTCGTCGAGCAAAGTGCAGATGGCCAACGCAACGCCCAACCCCGGCAGCGGCCACAGCACGTGATTTCGCCGGGACCACGGGACGCCGCGGTAGGCCAGCGTCGCATAGGCGGTTGCCGTCAGTGAAACAACGAAAACGCTCAAAGCAACGATCGCAGGCAGACCCCAGGCGCGGTGGCTGACCGCCCCCAGAACATCCAGTAGAACGGAGAGCGTTGCAGGACGCGCGTTCGGGTCACGCACCGGGGCGGGATCGAACCATCGTCCGAGCACCGGAAGCATGGCTATGGCGTTGATCGCCATCCATGCCAGACGCATGACCCACGCCATGAATGCGGTGCCTCGCAGTGTCCACGGGCTGGCAGCGCCGCTGACGGCCATTACGTTGCCACGCCAGGTGGCGTCAATGCCCGTCTGAATGCCTTGAACAAATTAGTGGGACGAGGCGGATCGTAGGAAAGATGCTGGAGCGACATGGTGCTTGAACAAAAGAGCGAAGCCGCGAGCATCGCGTCCGCTTGTCGCCGGCGTGCTTCAGGTCGGTAGCGTCTTTGTTTCAATTGTTTTGAGTGCATCGTCGACCCCGAGACCGCGCCAAGTGACGTGACGCCCACTGGGCTCGGACACTCATGCTTCACCGAACCATGTCGTCGCAGCCTTCGAAAATGTGTCCGCCGCGTCCGAAACAGTCTCACTCGCCCAGCCGACAACGCCATCAGGACGCACCAGCAGCGCTTTCAAGCCAATACCATCCGTCCCCTTGGCAGCAGCACGAACAATTCGATGACCCCAGCGGTTGGCTACCGCAGCAAGCGACGCGTCGACGCCGAACTCCAGCAGAAGGCCATGTCCGTGCCGGAGCTGCTGACCGACAGTCGTGCCGTCACACAATTCCAAGTCCGGAACACTGCACCCCACCAGCGGATGACTGTCGCCAAGGTCGTACCGCAACGACATGCCCCAGACGCGCTGCGCGAAGTAGGTGGCGCCATCCCGGGTCTCCATGAGATCTCTGAGAATGGCTTCGAGCGCGCGTGAACTTGGGCTCGGCCGCATGATCGCCACCTGTGCGCGGGACCAGTCGAGGATCTGCGCTCCGATCGGATGGCGTTCGGAAAAGTACGTTTCCAGTAGCGCGTCCGGCGTCTCGCCACGGATGACGGACGCGAGCTTCCAGCCCAGATTCATCGCATCGCCAAGTCCGAGGTTCAGACCCTGGCCGCCCAGCGGCGAATGGATGTGGCACGCATCGCCAGCAAGAAAGACCAGACCCTTGCGGTAGGCCGTGGACTGGAACGCTCGATCGGTCCAAGTCGTCGCCAGGTGAAGTGCGGTCACGGTGACGTCGACACCGGACACCCGACGCAGCACCGACTGAACATGTTCGCGGGTGATCGGTTGAGCCCGGTGGAAAACGCCCTTGTCGAAATCGACCATGGCGATCGTCCCTGGCCGTTGATAGGTGTACATGCCTGTGGGCGTGTACTGCCGTCCAATGGGGAGTGGATCCGATGAGGCCATCTCGACCTCGACCGAATAGCCCGTGAACTCCGGCTCGGTGCCGACGAACTCGAAGCCGCCAAGCTTGCGCACCGTGCTTCTGCCTCCATCGCAGCCTACCAGCCACTGTGCGTGAACGAAAGCGCCACCGGCATGGACGGTCACTCCATCGCCGGTCTGGGTGATTTCCTCCACCCTGTGTCCCATCCTCAGCTCGACGCCCATGGCGCACGTCCTGACCGCCAAGACGGACTCCAGGCGTTCCATGCTGGTAGGCAATGGGCCGGAGACCGCGCCGGTCAGACGGCCCTCCCAACGGGACGCATCGATCTTGTCCTGGAAGAACTGGATGCCGGCGAAGTGGCCCCCAGGGCGTCGGGCCTGGTGCATCCAGTGTGCGCGGGTTGACGAGCCGACTTCGCCTGAACGCTCCTTGCGTAGCGGCGCCTGCGAAACCGCGTCGAGGAGGTCGCGCCGGTGCAAGGCTTCAACGGTGGGCACCGACAGCCCGCGCATGCCGAACGGAAGGCGTTTCAATGGCGAGCCGCGGTCGTCGGCTTGTTCCAGGACCAACACCGAGGCACCGCCCAGGCGCAACTCGCAGGCGAGGAAGAGGCCGACCGGCCCTGCGCCAGCAATGACGACGTCGTAGGTGGAAGACTTCTGCATGAACTACTCCTGTGTGGTCGTCCGACCAGAGCAGTTCGTCGAGAGAACCACACGGACGAACAGCGCTGCGCTAGCAGCAATCATTGTTCGTCGTGGGGCCCCCGTGCAAAGCACAGTGGCAGTGCTTCCTTTCCCGGAAGGACTTGGACTGACCACACCAAGTCTGCCTTTTTCGACCAAATGAATGTAGCAGATCGAACTGATGGGCCTGACGTTCGATTCCGGGCGTGGGTCTGCACTGTGACCGTTTGCGATGGGTTGCGAGCTGCCTCGCGATTTCAGGTCAAAGTGCGAAGTCGTAATCCACCGTGATCGGCGCGTGGTCCGAAAACTTCACGTCCTTGTAGATGTGCTCGCTGCGCGCCAGCGCCGCTGTGGCGGGAGTCGCCAAGTGGTAGTCCAGCCGCCAACCCACGTTGTTCGCATACGCCTGCCCCCGGTTGCTCCACCAGGTGTAGGCGGTGTCGGTGGTGTCCGGCTGCAGCAGGCGGTAGACGTCGACCAGGCCCAGGCCGTCGGCGGCCAGCGGGTCGAGGTCGGCGCGGGCCAGCAGGTGGGTCATCCAGGCGCGTTCTTCGGGCAGGAAACCGCTGTTCTTCTGGTTGCTGCGCCAGTTTTTCAGGTCCATGGCCTGGTGGGCAATATTCACGTCGCCGCAGAGGATGAACTCACGCGTCTGCTTCAGCCGGGCCAGGTGCGGTAGGAATTCGGCGAGGAAGCGGAACTTGGCCTGCTGGCGCAGTTCGCCTGACGACCCGCTGGGAAAGTAGCAGCTGATGACCGACAGCTTGCGCGCCGGCGTGTCGAAGCGCAGCTCCAGGTAACGGCCCTCGGCGTCGAATTCGGGCGATCCGTAGCCCACCAGCACCTCGCTGGGCGCATGTTTTGTGTAGACCGCCACCCCCGAATAGCCCTTTTTCTCGGCATAGTGAAAGTGCCCCTGCAGGCCAGCGAGTTGCTCGAAACGGCCGTGCACATCGGCGGCTTGGGCCTTTACTTCCTGGACACAAATACAATCTGGGC
>JAQGMQ010000394.1 GCA_028292305.1 Rhodoferax sp. | reverse complement strand
GTCGCGCCGGGCCTTGAACTCGGCGCGGCGGCGTTCGTACTCGGCCAGCGATTCAGCCTCGAAGCAGGCCAGTGCCGCATGCTGCGCCACGGTGCTGGGGCAGATGAACAGGTTCTGGGCGATGCGTTCGATCACCGGCACCAGCGCCTCGGGCACCACCAGCCAGCCCAGGCGCCAGCCCGTCATGTTGAAGTATTTGCTGAAGCTGTTGATGCTGATGACCTGGTCGGACAGCGCCAGCGCGGTCTGGCCGAAGGTCGGGTCGTGGCTCAGGCCGAGATAGATCTCGTCGATCAGCGTGATGCCGCCACGGCTGGCCACCACGTCGTGGATGCGGCGCAGTTCGTCGGGGTGGATCGAGGTGCCGGTCGGATTGGACGGCGAGGCCAGCAACACGCCGCGGGTGCGGGCGGTCCACGCCGCTTCGACCTTGGCCGCGCTGAGCTGAAAGCGCTCTTCGGCCGTGGTCGGGATCAGCACCGCCTTGCCGTCAGCCGCGCTCACGAAGTGGCGGTTGCACGGATAGCTTGGGTCGGGCATGAGGATCTCGTCGCCCGCGTCGATCAGCGCCAGGCAGGCCAGCTGCAACGCGGCCGATGCGCCGGCGGTGACGACGATGCGCCGCGCCGGCACGTCGACGCCGAAGCGGCTCTGGTACCAGCCGCTGATGCGTTCGCGCAGCGCCTCCAGGCCGGTGGCCTGCGTGTATTGCGTGGCGCCTTCATGGATGGCGCGGGTGGCTGCCTCCTGTACCAGAGGGGGCGCAGTGAAGTCGGGTTCGCCGATGTTCAGGAAGATCATCGGCCGGTCGGTGTCGGCCACTTCGCGGGCCAGCGTGGCGGCGGCCTTGGCCACCTCCATCACGTAGAACGGTTCGATGGCTTCGGCGCGGCGGGAGATCCGCATGCTGGCCGTCACGGCGCGGGAGGCCGGCTTTTGCCCGAGGCCTGGTCGGCCTGCACTTCGGCCGGGCGCAGCGTGGGCGCCAGGCCGTTCAGAATGCCGTTTACGTATTTGTGCCCGTCGGTACCGCCAAACTCTTTGGCGAGTTCGATGCATTCGTTGAGCACCACACGCCATGGCACGTCGAGGCAATGGCGCATCTCGTACACGCCGATCCACATCACGCTGTGTTCGATCGGCGAGATTTCTGCCATCTTGCGGTCGAGCAGCGGCACGATCAGTGCGTCGAGTTCGGCCGCCTCGTCGATGCAGCCGTGCAGCAGCGCGTCGTAGTGGGCCGAGTCGGCCTTGTGGAAGCCGGCCAGGTCGCGGGTGAATGCATCGATGGCGTCGGCGTCGTTGCCGCCCACCAAGTGCTGGTAGAGCCCTTGCAGCGCAAATTCACGGGCGCGGCTGCGCACCGATTTGGCGGCGGCCTTGCGGGCGCCGGTGCTGGTGAGGCCGGTGCGCGACTGGCGTGCGGGCTTGGCGGCGGTGCCGGCCGACTCGGGTTGGCTGGTGGTGTCGTCGGTCATTTCAGTGTTTCCAGCAGGTTGGCCATTTCGACGGCAACGCGGGCCGCGTCACGGCCCTTGTCGGTCTGGCGCGCCACGGCTTGTGCCATGTTCTCGGTGGTGATGATCGCGTTGGCGATCGGCAATTGGTAGTCGAGTGCGATGCGGCTCACGCTGCTGCCCGACTCATTGGCCACCAGTTCGAAGTGGTAGGTTTCGCCACGGATGATGCAGCCCAGTGCGATCAACGCGTCGAACGCCTCCTGCTCGGCCAGTGCCTGCAGCGCCACCGGCACTTCGAGCGCGCCCGGCACCTGCACGTGCACGATGTGGTCGGCAGCCACGCCCAGCGCGGCCAGCTCGGTCTTGCAGGCGTCGGCCAGCGCGTTGGTGATGTCGCTGTTGAAGCGGGCCTGCACGATGCCGATGCGCAGCTTGCCGCCTTGCATGAGCTTGTTGGTCGGGTCGTAGCCCTGGTCTGCAACCTGCATTTTTATTCCTTCGGTTCTTCTTGTTTGGCGAGGTAGCCGACAGTTTCGAGGCCGTAGCCGGTCATGCTGGGCATGCGCCGCGGCTGGCCCAGCAGGCGCATCTTCTGCACCCCGCATTCACGTAGGATCTGCGCGCCCACGCCGTAGGTGCGCAGGTCCATGCGGCCGCGCTCGGGGGCTTGCGCGGGCCGTGCCGTGCCTTCGAATTGTTCGAGCAGCTCGGCCGCGCTTTCGCCACAGTTGAGCAGCACCGCCACGCCCTTGCCTTGGCGCGCGATGTGGCGCAGGCTGGCGTCCAGGCTCCAGGAGTGCAATGAGCGGTTCACTTCCAGCAGGTCGAGGATCGACAGCGGCTCGTGCACGCGGGCGTCCACCACGTCGTCAGGCTGCCAGCTGCCTTTGACCAGCGCCAGGTGCAGTTCGCGGCTGGGTTTGTCGCGGAAGGCGTGGGCGGTGAATTCGCCGAAAGCCGTCTGCATCGGCCGGCTGCCGATCTTTTCAACCAGCGACTCGTTGCGGCTGCGGTATTCGATGAGGTCGGCGATGGTGCCGATCTTCAGGCCATGCTGGGCCGCATATATTTGCAGGTCGGGCAGGCGGGCCATCGTGCCGTCGTCGTTCATCACCTCACAGATCACCGACTACGGGCTGCAGCC
>JAQGMQ010000392.1 GCA_028292305.1 Rhodoferax sp. | reverse complement strand
TGCTCTTCCGATCTGACGCTGGGCACGCTGATGGCGGTCGGGCTGATGATGATCCCGGCCGTGTCGGCCCGGCTCTGGCACCACACACTGGCCGCGCAGCTTGTGAACGCCAGCGTGCAGGCGATGCTTGCGGGCACGTTCGGCTTGCTGCTGTCCTACCACCTCGACACGCCTTCGGGGCCGACCATCATCGGCTGCGCCGGCGCGCTTTACGGGCTCTCGCTGTTGCTCGCCCCGGGCGGCTGGCTACCCCGGCGTGTCACGCGTGTGCACCGCCTGGCGTGAACGCGGCCTGCCCCGTCCTACTCACTTTTTTCTTTCGTCCTCCACTCCATCCACAAGGCCCACATGCAATCTCTGCTCCATAAACTTCTAGTCCCTCTGGCCATGGCCGTCCTCGGTGCGAGCACAGGCACCGCCATCGCCGCCGAACCCGTGCCGGTGACCGCCAGCTTCAGCATCCTCGGCGACCTGGTGCGCGTGGTAGGCGGCGACCGTGTGGCGGTGACCACGCTGGTCGGGCCCGACGAAGACGCCCATGTGTTCGAACCCAAGCCGACCGATGCCAAGACCATTCTCAAGTCGAAGCTGCTGGTCACCAACGGCCTGGGCTTCGAGCCCTGGGCGCAAAAGCTGGCCAGATCGGCGGGCTACAAAGGGGCGACGGTGGTCGCCTCCAACGGCGTCAAGGCCCGCCAAATGCCGAAGGAAAAAGACCACGCCCATGCCGAGACCGACCCGCACGCCTGGCAGGACCCGACCAACACCATCCTGTATGTGCGCAACATCTCGACCGCGCTGACGCAGATCGACCCCGAGGGCGCCGCCACCTTCAAGGCCAACACCGACAACTACGTGCGGGAACTGGAGTCGCTCGACAGCTGGGCCAGGCAGCAGATCGCCCTGTTGCCCGCCGACAAACGCAAGGTCATCACCTCGCATGATGCGTTCGGCTACTTCGCCGCGCATTACGGCCTGCGCTTCCTTGCGCCGCAGGGCGTGTCGACCGATGCCGAACCCAGCGCCAAGGAAGTGGCCGCTCTGATTCGCCAGATCCAGCGCGAGAAGATCAAGGCCATCTTTTTCGAGAACATGAGCAACCCCAAGCTGCTGGCCCAGCTGAGCAAGGACGCCGGCGTGACACTAGGCGCCGAGCTGTACGCCGACGCCTTGTCCAAGCCCGGTGAAACCGGTGCCACCTACCTGCTGATGATGCGGCACAACATCACGCAGCTGACGGCGGGCATGCAGCAGAACTAGCGCCTGCTGCCAGGCTGTCATCCCGTGTGCAGCCCTTTCGCCCAATAAAAAAGCCTCCGTTTTACCGGAGGCTTTTTCGCTTTCAAGGCCAGCTTGCGCCGGCCTCGTGAACGGAAGGCGGGATCAGTTCAGAGCCGTCTTCTTGCCGTCCTTGTAGACGTACAAGGTGATGGCTGGGTTCTTCAGCTCGCCATTGGGTTCGAAGGCGATCGTGGTGGTGATGCCCTTGAAGTTGCTCTTGATCAGCTCAGGCGTGTAGACCTTCGGGTCGACCGAGTTGGCACGCTTCATGGCGTCGACCAGCAGGAACGTGGCGTCGTAGGTGTAAGGGCTGTAGACCTGGAACTGGCCCGGGTACTTGGCATCGTAGCGGGCCTTCCAGGCCGTGCCGCCTGGCATCTTGGCCAGCGAAGCGCCGCCTTCGGCGCAAACCACGTTGTCCAGCGTCTTGGCGCCGGCTGCGAGCTTGGCCACTTCCGAGGTGCAGATGCCGTCGCCGCCGAAGTACTTCACGTTCGACAGGCCGAGCTGTTCCATCTGGCGCAGCATCGGGCCGGCTTGTGGGTCCATGCCGCCGAAGAAGATGGCGTCAGGCGCCTTCGACTTGATGGAGGTCAGGATGGCCATGAAGTCGGTGGCCTTGTCGGTGGTGAATTGTTCGTCGACGATGGTCATGCCCTTGGCGATGGCCGTCTTCTTGAACACGTCGGCAACGCCCTGGCCGTATGCGGTACGGTCGTCGATGATGGCGACCTTCTTCAACTTCAGTGCGTCGGCAGCGTAGAACGCCAGGCCAGCGCCCAGTGCGTTGTCGTTGGCGATGATGCGGTAGGTGGTCTTGTAGCCTGGCTTCGTCAGGTTGGGGTTGGTTGCCGCGCCCGTGACGTGAGGAATGCCGCAGTCGTTGTAGACCTTCGAAGCCGGGATCGTGGTGCCCGAATTCAGGTGACCGACCACACCGGCAACCTTGGCATCGCACAGTTTTTGTGCGGCAGCGGTGCCCTGTTTTGGATCGGCTGCATCGTCTTCAGCCTGGATTTCGAACTTCATCTTCTTGCCGCCGATGACGATGTTCTGCGCATTCAGATCTTCGATGGCCATGCGCACGCCGTTTTCATTGTCTTTGCCGTAGTGGGCTTGCGCACCGGAAACCGGGCCGACGTGTCCAATCTTGACGACCTGCACTTCTTGTGCAGAGGCCATACCAGCAATAGCGGCGATGGCGGCAGCGACGGTCAGTTTCAACTTCATTTGCATAAATACTCCAGTGATGAAAAAGCTTGTAAGCAATAACTCTGTGAATTTGTAACTCCACGAGCGACACAATAGCGCAATTTCCGGGCCCGAGATAGAGGGAACACACCGGGATCGGCTACTGGGTAAAACAGCGCGTGCAGGAACCATGCCCGAGGGCTTGGCACCGGCCTGCGCGGTCTAGACGCAGCGTTGAATGTAACCAATGCCGAGCGGATTTCGAGGCGGGGAAAATACGCTTGAATTACCGGCCAGCGCGGCGGTCAGCGCGGGCTGCGCGTGGCCAGTTCATCGGCCACCGCATCGGACACCGACTGGCGCACGACGAACTCGATTTCTTCGCGCAGACGTGGCACCAGCAGCTGGGTTTGCGCCAGCACCATGGCGGACACGGCATCCTGCAAGCGTCGCTCAAGCGACAGGTCGACGCGCTGCATCACGCGGTGGATGATCTGGTCTTCCAGGGCTTCGGTCGCCAGTATTTCAGGCGGGCCGGGGCGGGCCGAAAAGTCCGGCACGGCAGGCAAAGGCACATCGGCATCTGGCCAGCGGCCCTGCTCGCCTGCGTCATCGGAAAACTGTGCGGGCGGTGCCAGCGTCGAGGCGGAGACCGGCACATGCTGCACCACTTCGGTGAGCGTAGGGACAAAGCGCGGCGGCGTGCGGGGTGGGATCTGCATGGCTCAGGCCTCCTTCAGCACCAGGTCTTTGCGTTCGATGGCATAGCCGCGCGCCGCGTAGTGCTTCCAGCGGTCGCGCGCCCGCTGCCGGTCGGCTTCGTCGAGCGCGACCACTTCGATGAGCCGCTCGAAGCGTTCGAACCCTTCAGGCACGTCGTCGCCGAGGTTCAGCAGCACCTGCTGGTGCGGCGCATCGAGTGCCGAGCCCAGCAGCACCACCGGCGAGGCTTCCAGCAGGGCCGCGCCCTGCTTGTCAGTGGCATGGGCCACGAAATCGAGCGGCGAAAAAGTCCACAGCGCGGTGTCGAGCTTTTGCAGCAGATCGGCGTCGCCCGTCACCGCGACCCGCGCACCCGTGCCCGCCGCCTTGCGCAGCAGCCGGCATGCGTAGGTCAGCTTGTCGGGTGCGTTGAAGTGAAAGGCGATTTCGGTCATGGGTGATGCGCGACGCGGGTCAGTCCATCATGCCGATGCCGCGGGGCTGCGGCGCGGTGTCTTGACCGCGGTCTTGACGGCGCTGCTTTTAACCGCGGCCTTGCCGGCCACCGGTGCCGCCGTTTGGGACAGCAGGTAGTCCACCAGCAAGCCCACGGGCCGGCCTGTGGACCCCTTGGCGGCCCCGCCCTTCCAGGCCGTGCCGGCGATGTCCAGATGCGCCCACGGCAGCTTGCCCGTGAAGCGCTGCAGGAACTTGGCCGCGGTGATGGCGCCACCCGCGCGCCCGGCCACGTTGGCCATGTCAGCGAAGTTGGACTTCAGGCCTTCGCCGTACTCGTCGTCCAGCGGCAGGCGCCAGCAGGGGTCGAGGGCGGAGTCGCCCGCGGCCAGCAAGGCGGCCGCCAGCGGCTCATCACTTGCGAACAAGCCACTGCGCACGCCGCCCAGCGCCACGACGCAGGCGCCGGTGAGCGTGGCGA
Source organism: Rhodoferax sp. (assembly GCA_028292305.1). GTDB lineage: Bacteria > Pseudomonadota > Gammaproteobacteria > Burkholderiales > Burkholderiaceae_C > Rhodoferax_B. Next base: position 330 of record JAQGMQ010000392.1, on the reverse strand, counting down.
TGTCGACCAGCGCGCGGGGCTTGAAGCGTTCGGCATAAGTCAGCGCATCGCACAACACGAGCCGGCCTTCGGCATCGGTGTTGAGGTTTTCAATGGTCTGGCCGCTCATGCTGGTGACCACGTCGCTCGGCTTAACGGCGCCACCGTCGGGCATGTTTTCACACGAAGGTATCAGGCCGACCACGTTGATGGCCGGTTGCAGTTCGGCGAGTGTGCGGAACACACCCAGCACACTCGCGGCGCCGCACATGTCGAACTTCATCTCGTCCATCTCGGCCGATGGCTTGAGCGAAATGCCGCCGGTATCGAAGGTGATGCCCTTGCCGACCA
>JAQGMQ010000377.1 GCA_028292305.1 Rhodoferax sp. | reverse complement strand
AGGTCGGCCTGCAGGCGCGGCTGATGAGCCAGGCGCTGCGCAAGCTCACCGGCAACATCAAGCGCTCCAACTGCATGGTCATCTTCATCAACCAGCTGCGCATGAAGATCGGCAACATGATGCCGGGCCAGAATCCGGAGACCACCACCGGCGGCAACGCGCTGAAGTTCTACGCCTCGGTGCGGCTGGACATCCGCCGCACCGGCACCATCAAGAAGGGCGAGGAAGCCATCGGCAACGAGACCAAGGTCAAGGTCGTGAAGAACAAGGTGGCGCCGCCGTTCAAGACGGCCGAGTTCGACATCCTGTTCGGCGAAGGCATCAGCCGCCACGGCGAGATCATCGACATGGGCGTGGAGGCCAAGATCATCGACAAGTCGGGCGCCTGGTACGCCTACAACGGCGAAAAGATCGGCCAGGGCCGCGACAACGCGCGTGAGTTCCTGCGCGAAAACCACGACCTCTCGCACGAGATCGAAAACAAGGTGCGCGAATCGCTGGGCATCCGCATCCTGCCGCCGCTGGAAGGCGCTGCACCTGAAGCCAAGCCGGCCAAGGGCAAGAAGGACAAGGACGCCGCAGCGCTGGCGGAATAACACGCCATGGCCTTTGGTGCAGCTCAGCCCTCGCTCAAGGGCCGTGCGCTACGTTGCCTGTCGGGCCGCGAGCATTCGCGGGCCGAGCTGGAACGTAAGCTGGCCAAATTCGAGGAAGAGCCTGGCGAGCTGCAGCGTGTGCTCGACGAGCTGCAGGCCAAGGACTTCATCAGTGAAAGCCGGGTGGTGCAGTCGGTGCTGCACCAGAAGGCGCCACGCATGGGCGCCGCCCGGGTGCGCCAGGAATTGCAGCAAAAAGGCATTGCGCCCGAGGCCATTTCGGAAGCCGTGGCCAGCCTGCGCGACACCGAGTTCGCCCGCGCCTCCGAGGTCTGGCGGCGGCGCTTCGGCGCTGTGCCGCAAGACCAGAAGGAGCACGCCAAACAGGCGCGGTTTTTGATGTCGCGCGGCTTCTCGGGCGCGGTGGTGGGCAAGCTGCTCAAGAGCGGTATCGAAGCCGACCTCGACGACTGATTCGGTCTCTGCGTCGGGCCAGCCCGGCCGACGCCGTTCAGCCGCGCACCACCAGCGGCTCGAACTTGCGCCGTGCCTTGAGCTGCGCCACATCCCACTCGATCCCCAGGCCTGGCGTCTCAGGCGCAACCGCGTAACCAGCCTCGATCTTCAGCCGGCTGGTGGTCAGGTCGTCGAGCTGCGGTATGTATTCGACCCAGCGCGCATTGGGCACCGCGGCGCACAGGCTCACGTGCAGCTCCATCAGAAAATGCGGGCACATGGCGATGTTGTGGGCCTCGGCCAGGTGCGCGATCTTGAGCCAGGGCGTGATGCCGCCGACCCGCGCCACGTCGGCCTGCACGATGGAACACGCGCCCTGCTGGATGTATTCACCGAACTGCGACAGGTGGTACATCGACTCGCCCACGGCCACCGGCACGCTGGTGCTGGCCAGCAGCTGCGCATGGGCACGCACGTGTTCGGCCGGCATGGGTTCCTCGAACCAGGCCAGGTCGAGCGGTGCGTACTGCCGCGCGCGGCGGATCGCCTCGGCCACGGTGAAGCTCTGGTTGGCGTCGACCATCAACTCGAAACCCGGGCCCACGGCCTCGCGCACCGCCGAGAGCCGAGCGATGTCCTGCGACACATGCGGCTTGCCGACCTTGATCTTGGCGCCGAGGAAGCCCTCGGCCTGCGCGGCCAGCGTCTGCTCGACCAGTTGCGCGGGCTCGATGTGCAGCCAGCCGCCTTCGGTGGTGTACACAGGAACTTTCGGCTGCGCGCCGCCGGCCAGGCGCCACAGCGGCAGGCCGGCGGCGCGGGCGTTGCGGTCCCACAGCGCGGTGTCGATCGCCGCCAGCGCCAGGCTGGTGATGGCGCCCACGGCCGTGGCATGGGTGTGGAAGAACAGGTCGCGCCAGATGGCCTCGTACTGCTGCGGATCGCGCCCGATGAGGCGCGGCACCAGGTGGTCGCGCAGCAGCGCCACGATGGACGAACCGCCGGTGCCGATGGTGTAGGTGTAGCCGGTGCCGGCCGAGCCGTCGGCGCAACGCACGGTGACCATCACCGTTTCCTGGGTGACGAACGACTGGATCGCGTCGGTGCGCTTGACCTTGGGCGCGATGTCGATCTGGCTGATCTCGACCTGGTCGATATGGGTCATGGGAAAACCTCCGTGGAACGTAATGGCCTCAACCGCCGTTGCGCAGCACATCCGCCGGCAAATCGGCCGCGTGGTACTTCTTGTAGATGGTGTTGAGCTCGCCACTCTTCAGGTGCGCCTTGACGAACGCGTCCACCTTTTCCTTGAGCTTGGTCTCGCCCTTGCGCAGGCCGACGGCCAGCATGTTGACCTTCATGGTGAACTTCGGCTCCATTTGCTTGGCAGGGTTCTTTTCATTGATCACCTTGAGCAGCGGCGGCGCGGTGGCGAAGATGTCGGCCTGGCCGCTGACCACGGCGGTGATGGATGTGGCGTCGTCGTCGAAGCGGATCACCTGCGTGCCGGCCGGCAAGATCTTGGTCAGCTCCTGGTCGTTGGTGGTGCCGCGGGTGGCGATCACCTTCTTGCCCGCCAGATCGGCCGGGCCGGTGATGGCCATGCTCTTCGGCGCGCCGACCACCGCCAGGATGGCGGCATACGGCACGGAGAAATCGATGACCTTTTCGCGCTCTGGCGTTACCGACAGGCTGGAGATCACGATGTCGGCCTTGTCGGTCTGCAGGAACGGAATGCGGTTGGCGCCGTTGGTCGGCACGATCTCCAGTTCAACACCCATTGACTTGGCCAGCAGCTGCGCCGTTTCCACGTCGGAGCCGATGGAAGTCAGCTTCTCGTCCTTCATGCCGTAAGGCGGTACGGCGAGGTCGATGGCGATGCGGATCTTCTTCGCGGCCATGATGGTGTCGAGCTGGTCGGCGTGGGCCGTGCCCATGCAGGCCAGCGGCACGGCGAGCACCAGCGTGGCGAGCAGGCTGCGGCGCATGAAGTGGAAAGTTTGGGTCATCGAAGTCTCCTGTTGTGTTGTCGAAATGGCCCGGTGCTTCAAAGCCCGGTACCGAGAAACTGGCGCAGCTCGGGGGTCTGCGGCGCGCTCAAGATGCTGGCGTCGCCCTGTTCCCACACCTGGCCCTGGTGCATGAAGATGATCTGGTCGGCCACGCCGCGGGCGAAGGCCATTTCATGCGTGACGAGGATCATGGTCATGCCCTCGGCCGCCAGCTTTTCCATGACCTTGAGCACCTCGCCGGTGAGCTGCGGGTCGAGCGCCGAGGTGACCTCGTCGAACAACATCAGCTGCGGCTGCATGGCCAGCGAACGGGCGATCGCCACGCGTTGCTGCTGCCCGCCCGACAGCTGTTCCGGGTAGGCGCCGGCCTTGTCGGCCAAGCCCACGCGTTGCAGCACTTCCAGCGCCAGCGTGCGGGCCTCGGCGGCGCCGAGCTTCTTGACCGACTGCGGCGCCAGCGTGATGTTCTGCTGCACCGTGAGATGCGGGAACAGGTTGTAGCTCTGGAACACGATGCCCACGTCCTTGCGCAGGGCGCGCAGGTTCAGGGCCGGGTCGTGCACCGCATGTCCGCAGACGTTGATCTTGCCGCTCTGGATCGTCTCCAGCCGGTCGATGCAGCGCAACGCGGTGCTTTTGCCCGAGCCGCTGGCGCCGATGACAGCCACCACCTGGCCCCGCTTCACCGTGAACGACACGCCGCGCAACACGTGCAATTTACCGAAGTGCTTGTGCACCTGGTCGAGTTCAACCACCACGGGATGCATTGAGCTTTCTTTCAAGAATGCGGCTCCAGCGCGACAGCGGGTAGCACAGCGCGAAATAGAGGATGACCGCGCCGCCGAAATAAAGGAACGGCTGGAACGTCGAGTTGTTCAACACCTTGGCGTTGTAGGAAAGCTCGGCGTAGCCGACCACCAGCGAGGCGATCGACGGGTTCTGGATGATCTGCACCAGGAAGCCCACGGTGCGCTGCGTCGCGATGCGCAGCGCCTGCGGCATGATCACG
>JAQGMQ010000945.1 GCA_028292305.1 Rhodoferax sp. | reverse complement strand
ATCACCACCCCGGCGGGCCGCGAAGCGGCGCTGAAAGCCTGTCCCGATCCGGATATCCTGGTCAACAATGCCGGCGGCCCGCCGCCCGGCGATTTCCGCAACTGGACCCGCGACGACTGGATCAAAGCCATCGACGCCAACATGCTGACGCCGATCGAACTGATCAAGGCGACGGTGGACGGCATGATGGCGCGCAAATTCGGCCGCATCGTCAACATCACCTCTGCCGCGGTAAAAGCGCCGATCGACGTGCTGGGCCTGTCCAACGGCGCGCGCAGCGGCCTCACCGGCTTTGTCGCCGGGCTGTCACGCAAGACCGTGCGCGACAATGTCACCATCAACGGCCTGCTGCCGGGCCCGTTCGCCACCGACCGCATGGCGAGCGTAGCCGCGGGTCAGGCCAAGGTTGCCGGCATCTCTCCGGAAGAAATCCTGAAGAAGCGTGCCGCTGAAAACCCGGCCGGCCGGTTCGGCGATCCGGAAGAGTTCGGCCTCGCCTGCGCCTTCTTGTGCGGCGCCAAGGCCGGCTTCATCACCGGCCAGAATCTGCTGCTCGACGGCGGCGCCTTCCCGGGCACGATGTAAATCAATGAGAGAGCGATCGGCGGCGCGGGCCGCCGGTCGCTTCAACTGACCGGCGTGGTCCGCTCATCGGTCCATGTCAGGCCGAATGCATCGAGGCCCTCAGCGAGAAAATCACTCAGCAGCGGCTCGCCGAGCAGATAGCTGGCGGTGCGCCCATTGGCGCCGTCCGCCGCCTCACGGCGCAGATCGTCCCATTCGACGATGGAGCCATCGCCGCGGCCCAGCCGCATCAAGGCCACCAGGTCGATCTGCTCGTCTTCACTCATGGCATTGATGAAGCCGGTGATCTCTTTTACGACCGGATCGCCGCCACCGTCGTCCAGCACATCGATCATGTTGTCATCGGCGCCGTTGGAGCCCGAGTCCGGATCGGAGGCACCTTCCTTGACGTCGAATTGCCGTGCTTTTTCGATCAAAAAGCCGACCTGTTCGGTTGAAACCGTTAATTCGGGCATTGCCTGCTCCTCGTTTACGATCGCAGATAACGCCCGGACCCCCAACATGATCCATTGCGTCATGGCGGCAAAAACAGCATCTTCCGGGATCAAAACCAAGACGCCCAAAAGGCCCACAAGGGAAGCGCGCGGAATGCATTGGACTGTCGGCAAGGTCAGGATTACGCCTATCGTCGAGCTGGCAACCACCGGTGGTACGCGCTTCATCCTGCCCCAGGTCGGCCCCGACGATGTCAAGGCGCTGCCGTGGCTGGTCCCGCATTTCGCCAACGCCGAGGGCCGGTTGAAGATGGCAGTGCAGTCGCTGGTGGTGGAAACCCCTTCCCAGCGCATCGTGGTGGACACCTGCCTCGGCAACGACAAACAGGGCCGCAGCGTGCCGGCCTGGAATAACCTGCACAATCCGTTTCTCGCCGACATGACCGCGGCAGGCTTCCCACCTGACAGCATCGACATGGTGTTGTGCACCCATCTGCATGTCGATCACGTCGGCTGGAATACCAAACTCGTCGACGGCAAATGGGTACCGACCTTCGCCAATGCGCGTTATGTATTCGGCGCCGCGGAGTATGAGCACTGGCGGACGCATCGCGACAGCGCGGAGCACGCCGCCGTCTTCGACGACTCCGTACAGCCGATCGCCGATGCCGGCCGCGCCGAATTCGTCGCCAGCGATCAGCAACTGTCCGATGAGATCACGCTGATCCCGACGCCGGGTCACAGCCCAGGCCATATGAGCATTCACATCAGGTCCGACGGCGCGGAGGGCCTGCTCACCGGCGACGTCGCGCATCATCCGGTCCAGATGGCGTATCTCGACTGGTCGTCGACCGCCGATTCCGATCCGGTCAAGTCTGCGGCCACGCGCCGCGAACTGTTCGGCCGCTTCGCCGATACGCCGACTCTGGTGATCGGCGGCCACTTCAATGCCGGATACATCAAGCGCGAAGGCGACGCCTTCCGATTTGATGCTTTGGCTGCTCCATCACCCGCCGGCGGTTGAAATTCGCCGCGCGCTGATCCATGACCATCATGCAAACCCAGGGAGAGAAATAATGAAACTTGTAAGATATGGAGCAGCTGGCAGCGAGAAGCCGGGATTGATCGACAAGGCCGGCAAGCTGCGCGACCTGTCGGGCCAGGTGAAGGATCTGAGCGGCGAGGCATTTTCGCCCGCGAATCTCGCCAAGCTTGCCGCGCTCGATCCGGCATCGTTGCCCGCCGTCGATGGATCACCGCGGATCGGATCGCCGGTCGGCGGCCTGCCGAAATTCATCGCCATCGGCCTGAACTACGTCGACCACGCCAAGGAAGCCGGCATGCCGATTCCAAGCGAGCCGATCGTCTTCATCAAGGCCAATAACAGCCTGTGCGGCCCGAATGATAACGTCGAGAAGCCGCGCGGCTCCACCAAGCTGGACTGGGAAGTCGAACTCGCCATCATCATCGGCAGCAAGGCAAAATACGTCACCGAGGCCGACGCGCTGAACTACGTCGCCGGTTACGCGGTCTGCAA
>JAQGMQ010000332.1 GCA_028292305.1 Rhodoferax sp. | reverse complement strand
CGAAAGTGAGGTCGTGGCGCACCATTGCCGCCAGTGCGGGCCGCAGCGCGGCTTGCAGGATCCAGTCGGGGTCGGCGATGTCCTGCAGCATCGGCCGCAGGCCCTTGAGCTTGGGATGGCGGGCCAGTGTTTCGACACGACGGGGCGCATCGCCGGCCAGCAGGTCAACCCAGCCGACCACGCCGAGCATGTCGTCTGCGGCCTCGGCCTGTTGCAGCAGAAATGCCGTCTCGGCCTCGGTGGGCGCCGCCTGCACCACGATGCCGCCGGTGATCCCGCAGGGCCGGCTGACAGCGCGCCAGTCGGCAATGGCCACGTCGCGGTAGATCGGCGCCAGCGCCGGTGTAAGCCAGCCATAGTCGGCGCGGGCCAGGCGCCAGATGTGGAAGTGGGCATCAATCATGGTGGGTCATCATGGTCATCATGGTCATCATGGTCGTCATGCCGGTGCTGGCGCCATCGCGGGGATCAACTGCGCATCGCGCAAGGCCTGCCAGAATGCCGACGGCACCACATGGCTCACCATGGCCACGGCGTCCTGCCAATGCGCCGTGGTTTGCGGGCCGGCCATCACGATCTCCACCGCCGGGTGGGCCAGCGGAAACTGCAGCGCGGCGGCACGCAAGGGCACGCCGAAAATTTCGCAAACCGCCTCGATCGCGGCGGTGCGCCTGACCCATTCGCTGGACGCAGGCCCGTAGTTGAAGCGCACTTCGGCACCCGTGCGCATGGCCTCTCGCACGCCCGTGGCCAGGATGCCCGAGTTGAACACGCCGCCGACGGCGATGCGCACACCACGCTGCGTGCAGACGGGCAGCAGCTCGGCCAAGGCCGCGTGGTCGAGCAGGCTGTAGCGGCCGGCGAGCAGCAGGCAGTCGATGTCGGCCGCGCGCAGCACGTCCAGGCAGACCGCCACGTCGTTCACGCCCAGGCCGATGTGGCGCAACAGCCCTTCCGCCTGCAGGCGCCGCAGCTCGGGCAGGGCTTCGGTCAACACCTGGTGAAGCACCTGCGGATACGCCGCGCCGTGGGTCTCGGCATCGCAGTCGTGCACATAGGCCACGTCGAGCCGCGCCAGGCCCAGGCGCTGCAGGCTGTCCTCCACGCTGCGGCGCACGCCAGCAGCCGAGTAGTCCCAATGCTGGGCGAAGGGCAACACGTCGACATAGCCATGCTGCGCGCGCGGCGCCGACGCGTCCGCCGTGAGCACGCGGCCGACCTTGGTGGACAACACGAAGTCATCGCGCGGCAACTGGCGCAACGCCCGGCCGAAGCGCTGTTCGCTCAGGCCGTTGCCGTAATGCGGCGCGGTGTCGAAGCTGCGGCAGCCGTCGGCGATGGCGACCGTGATCACGGCGTGGGCCGCATCGTCCGTGATGGCCGTGAAGAGGTTGCCGAGCGCGGCGCCGCCAAGGCCCAGTGCCCTGGTGCGGGCGGTGCCGACGGGGACGCCGGCCATGGGCGCGTAGATGCTGGAACGCAACGAAGCGCTGCTGGAAGAGGGGTTGGCGTGTGCTGGGGTTTTCACGGATAGGCGCTGGTTGGGTGTCACTTATAGTCGCACTAACATGTCAGTGCGTCTACAGTAGATTCCCTGAAAGCCTCCCCTCTTACCTACCGTCGCCATCTCCGTGCTCAAAGGTCTGTCTCCCCTGCTGTCTCCCGATCTGCTGCACGTGCTGGCCTCCATGGGCCATGGCGACGAGATCGTGCTGGCCGATGCGTTCTTCCCGGCCGCCACGCACGCCAAACGGCTGGTGCGCCTGCCCGGCGTCGACGCCAACCGCGTGCTCGATGCCGTGCTGTCGGTGCTGCCGCTCGACGGCTTCGTGCCCGACGCGGCCTTCACCATGCAAGTGGTCGGCGACGCGACCACCGTGCCACCGGCCGTGGCCGATTTCACCGCTACCTTGCGTCGCCATGGCGGCCGCGTGCCGGCGTCGCTCGAACGTTTTGCGTTCTATGAACGGGCCGCGCAGGCCTTTGCCATCGTGGCCACGGGCGAGACCCGCACCTACGGCAATATCCTGCTGAAGAAAGGGCTGGCGACACCATGAGCGCGCGCCCCTCCACGGCAGCCCGGCCGGCGCCAGCACGCAAGTCCGCAGCCAAGACAGCCGCGCCGGTGGCCAAGTCGGTCGCCAACCGCACCCTCGCGGCCGTGCCTTCGGGCCCGGCCAGCCAGCGCGCCCGCGCCTACCAGGGCTTCACCCAGCAGATCTTGAGCGGCAGCATCCGCCCTGGGCAATTTGTCTCGCAGCGCGAACTCATGACGCTGCTCGACATGCCGCTGGGCGCGGTGCGCGAGATGATCCCGCGCCTGGAGGCCGGCGGCCTGGTCAAGACTGTGCCGCAGCGCGGCCTGCAGATCGCGCATGTCGACCTGAAGCTGATCCGCAACGCTTTCCAGCTGCGCGCCATGATCGAGCGCGAGGCCGTGCGCCTGTTCGTGCGCAGCGTGAGCGCGGCCGAGCTCGACGACATCGAGGCCGCGCACCACGACATCCTGCGCCGGGCCAGGTCCGCAGGCGTTGACAAGCCCGATGCCGATCTGCTGGACGACGCGCAGTCGGTGGACTGGGGCCTGCACGACCGCATGGTCGACGCCATGGGCAACGAAATTCTCTCGGAGATCTACCGCGTGAACAGCCTGCGCGTGCGGCTCATCACGCTGGAGCAAAGCGTGATCACGCCGGCGCGTTTGATCCCGGCCATGGAAGAACACCTGCGCTTCATCTCGGCGCTGCAGCAACGTGACGAGGCCGCCGCCATCGCCGGCCTGGAAGAACACATGGACAGCGCGCGCAGCCGCGTGCTGAGCACCACGCCAGACATGCTGCGCGCCGGCTGGGCACCGCCTGCGCCAACCGCACCTGCCGCGGTGCCGCGCAAGACATCCGCCAAACCACCCAAAACAACCAGGAGACAAACTTGACCAAATCCATCGAGGGCCTGTGGCCCGCACTCTTGATGCCGTTCCAGGCTGACGGCCAGCTCGACCTGCCGCGCACGCTCGCGCACGCCAGCCGCATGCTGGCCGCGGGCAGCGACGGTGTCACGCTGTTCGGCACCACCGGCGAAGGCCTGGCCTTCAGCGTGGCCGAACGCAAACACGTGCTCGAGGCCTTGCTGCAGAGCGGTGTGCGGCCCGACCAGATCATCGTGACCACCACCGCCTGCGCACTCGAAGAGGCCATCGACCTCGGCCGCCACGCCATCGGCAGGGGCGTGACGCGCCAGCTGTTCATGCCGCCGTTCTTCTTCAACCATCCGCGCGACGCGGGCGTGGTCGAATGCGTGAGCCAGGTGGTCAAGGGCATTGGCAACGACAGCCTGCAGATGTTGCTCTACCACTTCCCCTCGCTGGTGAACGTGGCGTTTTCGCATGCGGCCATCACCGAGCTGGTGCGCCGCCACCCGAAGCAGGTCATCGGCGTGAAGGACAGCGCGGGCGATCTCGAACATTCGCTCGGGCTGGTGAAAGCGTTCCCGGCGTTGTCGATCCTGGTCGGCTCCGAGCCGCACATCGCCACCGTGATGCGTGCCGGTGGCTCGGGTTCGGTCAACGGGATGTCGAACGTGGCACCGCATCTGCTGCGCCGCGTGATTTCGTCGCCGCAGTCCGTGTCACCAGCCGATGAAAAACTGATCAACGACCTGATCCGCCTCATGACGGTGCTGCCGGGCATGCCCTTCGTCAGCTGCTACAAGGCCGGGCTGGCCGAGCAGACTGGCGACGACACCTGGCTCAACGTGCGCGCGCCGCTGTCCAGGCTGGAAGCGCATGAGGAGAAGGCCGTGCGCGAGGTGTACCGCGCCACCCATCAGAAGTTCGACACGATCTAAATCTATAAAAGGAGACAACGCCATGACGAACCAGATCAACCGCCGCGCCGTACTGCAAGCCGGCGCCAGCGCCACCGCCCTGTCGGCCGTGCCCACGGCCTTTGCGCAACCCGCCTTCGACTGGAAACGCTACAGCGGCCAGACGCTCGAGGTGCACCTGATCAAGAGCCCGCGCGGCGACCTGCTGCAAAAGCACCAGAAGGAATTCGAGGACATGACCGGCATCAAGGTCGGTGCGGAGCAAGTGCCCGAACAGCAGTCGCGCCAGAAGACGGTGATCGAATTCAACTCGGGCAAGACCAGCTTCGACGTGGTCCACCTGAGCTACCACGTGCAGAAGCGGCAGTTCGCCAAGGGCAAGTGGATGGAAGACCTGCGCACGCTGATCGCATCCGGCGCGCCGGCCGATTTCGACGTGAAGGACTATTCGGCTGGCGGCATGTTCTACGCCACGCAGGCCGACGGCCGCATCGACAGCCTGCCGCTGAATCTCGACCCGTGGATTCTGTATTGGAACAAGGACCTGTTCGCCGCCAAGGGCGTCGAGTATCCGAAAAGCTTTGCCGACATCGTGGCCGCCGCCAAGAAGCTGCACGACCCGGCGAACGGCGTGGTGGGCTTCGTCGGCCGCGGCCTGAAGAACGCCAACGTGCCGCTGTGGACCGGCTTCTTCCTCGGCTACGGCGGCCAGTTCTTCGATGCGTCGGGCAAGCTCGCCACTGAAACACCAGAAGCCGTGGCTTCGGCCACGATGTACCGCGACCTGTTGAAGAACTCGGGCCCGGCGGGCGTGGCCGGCTACAACTGGAACGAGTCGCAGAGCCTGTTCCTGCAGGGCAAGGCCGCCATGTGGATCGACGGCTCGGGCTTCGCGCCGCCGCTGGAAGACGCGACCAAGTCGAAGGTGAAAGGCAAGGTCGGCTACGGCGTGATGCCGCCCGGCCCGAAGATGCAGGTGTCGGCCACCTTCGGCGACGGCATTGGCGTGTCTTCGTATTCCACCAAGAAGGGCGCCGCGTGGTACTACATCATGTGGGCCACCAGCAAGGCCATGCAGGCCCGCATGCTGGCCACCGGCTCGGGCGCACCGGTGCGCCTGTCGGCCTATTCGAACGCCGAAGCCATCGCGGCGCTGACCGTGCCGCCGGAATGGCTGACCGCCGTGGCCGGGTCGCTGAAGATCGCGCGTCCGGGCCTGCCGATCATCGAGCCGGTGACCGAGTTCCGCGACACCTTCGGCATCGCGCTGAACAACATGCTGACCGGCGGCGACCCCGCGGCCGAGCTGAAGAAGGCCACCGCCGAATTTGCACCGGTAGCGGCCAAGGCCGACGCCTGATGCCCCGGCCGGCGGCCTCGGCTGCCGGCCTTTTGTTCGACCAAGCACAGCCGCTTCGACGCGGTCGGGATTCCCCTGCATGCGAAAGATTTCGCCCTTTATCTGGTTCATCGTGCCGGCCATCATCGTCATCGTGGCGGTGATCGTGTTCCCCTGGCTGTTCACCTTGTGGATGAGCCTGTTCGACTGGAAGATCGGCTCGACGCCGCACTTCGCCGGCCTGTCCAACTACGCCGAGCTGGCCACCAACCAGCGCTTCCTCGAATCGATCGCGCACACGTTGATCTTCACGGCACTGGCCGTGGCC
>JAQGMQ010000323.1 GCA_028292305.1 Rhodoferax sp. | reverse complement strand
CCGGGGGAGGGTTGGGGTGCGGGCTGGCGGCGTCAACCTGCGCCCTGCCCCCATCCCAACCTTCCCCCGGAGGGGGAAGGCGTAATACCTACCTACCGGAGCACTTCATGACCCCATCCCGCACCGGCGGCCAGATCCTGGTCGACCAGCTCATCACCCACGGCGTGCAGCAACTCTTCTGCGTGCCCGGCGAAAGTTTCCTGGCCGTGCTCGACGCGCTTCACGACGCGTCCATCGCCGTCACCGTGTGCCGACAGGAAGGCGGCGCGGCCATGATGGCCGAGGCCCAGGGCAAGCTCACCGGCCGGCCCGGCGTGTGTTTCGTCACCCGCGGCCCGGGCGCGACCAACGCCTCAGCCGGTGTGCACATCGCCCACCAGGACGCCACGCCGCTGCTGTTGTTCGTGGGCCAGGTGGCGCGCGAGGCGCTGGGCCGCGAGGCCTTTCAGGAGCTGGACTACGGCGCCGTGTTCGGCACCCTGGCCAAGTGGGTGGTGCAGATCGACGACCCGGCGCGCCTGCCCGAACTCATATCGCGCGCCTTCCACGTGGCCACCTCGGGCCGACCCGGCCCGGTGGTGATCGCACTGCCCGAAGACATGCTGACCGAGGCCGCGCAGGTGGCCGACGCCCTGCCCTATGCGGTGGCCGAGACCCACGCCGGCCCGGCCGCGCTGGCCGAGCTGCAGCAGCGACTGGCACAGGCCAACCGGCCGGTCGTCATCCTGGGCGGCAGCCGCTGGACCGACGCCGCCGTGCAGCAGTTCCAGGCCTTCGCCGAAGCCTACGCATTGCCGGTGTTCTGTTCGTTCCGCCGGCAGATGCTGTTCGACCACGGCCACCGCTGCTACGGCGGCGACCTGGGGCTGGGTGCCAACCCGAAGCTGGTGGCGCGCATCCGCGGTGCCGACCTGGTGCTGCTGGTCGGCGGGCGCCTGTCGGAAGTGCCGTCGCAAAGTTATGAACTGCTGGCGATACCGTCGCCAAAACAAACGCTGGTGCATGTGTACGCCGACGCCGATGAATTCGGCAAGCTGTACCGCGCCGCGCAATCCATCCACGCCACGCCCCAGGCTTTCGCCGAAGCCGTGGCCGGGCTACGCCCACCGTCGGTGCCGGCCTGGCTGGGCGAGACCGAAGCCGCCCACGCCGACTACCTGCGCTGGAGCGACCCGGCGCCGATCCAGATTCCCGGCCCGCTGCAGATGGGCGCGGTGATGGCGCACCTGCGCGAGGTGTTGCCGGCCGACACCATCTTCTGCAACGGCGCGGGCAACTTCGCCACCTGGGTGCACCGCTTCTGGCCGTTCACCAGCTTCGCCAGCCAGCTCGCGCCCACCAGCGGCTCGATGGGCTACGGCCTGCCGGCGGGCGTCGGCGCCAAGCGGCTCTGGCCCGCGCGCGAAGTGGTGGTGTTCGCCGGCGACGGCGACTTCATGATGCACGGCCAGGAGTTCGCCACCGCCGTGCAATACGGCCTGCCGATCATCGTGGTGCTGCTGGACAACGCCATGTTCGGCACCATCCGCATGCACCAGGAGCGCCACTACCCCGGCCGCGTCAGCGCCACCGCACTGAAGAACCCCGATTTCCGTGGCTACGCCGAAGTCTTCGGCGGCCACGGCGAACGCGTGTCATGCACCGATGACTTCGCCCCCGCACTGGCCCGGGCGCGTGCCAGCGGCAAGCCGGCGATCCTGCATTGCCTGCTGGATGCGGAGGCGATCACACCGGGCAGCACGCTGCAGGATATTCGCGCGGCGGCGCAGGCGGACCAGGCTGGCCGCTAGCCCGTCAGTCAGGCCTTCGCCGCGGCGCTCTTGCCGGGCCGCGCATCCTTCGGCCGCCTGACGGCACGCACCGTACCGCTCGATCCGCCGCCGCAGTAGAACAGGTCGGCGCCGTCGGACTCCAGGCCACTGACCCCGGTGCCGCTGGGCATTTCGAGCCGGTCGAGCACGCTGCCGGTGGCGGGGTCGAGGCGGCGGAGTTCGCTTTCTTCGGCTCCCCAGGTGCCGTGCCACAACTCGCCATCGACCCAGGTGACGCCGGTGACGAAGCGGTTGGATTCGATGGTGCGTTGCACGGCGCCGGTGGCCGGGTCGATCTGGTGGATCTTGCGGTCGCGGTAGTGGCCCACCCACAGGCTGCCCTCGGCCCAGGTCAGGCCAGAATCGCCGCCTTGGCCCGGCGCCGGGATCGAGGCCAGCACCTTGCCGGTGGCCGGGTCGATCTTGTCGATGCGGGCTTCGGCGATCTGGTAGAGGTGCTTGCCGTCGAACGCGGTGCCGGCGTCGCAGGCGCGGTCCAGCGTGCGTGTGGGCTCGCCGGTTGCGGGGTCGAAGGCCACCAGGGTGGCGCCGGTGGCGGCCCAGACGTGGTGGCCGTCGTGGGTGACGCCGTGCACACGCTCGGCACCGGCGAAGGGCCCGTATTCGCGCACGATCTCGGCGGGGCGCAGGCGGGGCTGGCGTGTGTTGTGCGGGTCTCTGGTGCTGGTCTGAACGTTCATCTGTGTACTCCTTGCAGCGCGCTGAAGGTGGCGCCGTGAAAGAACTTTATTCAATCTGGAGCGCAGCGGGGAGTAACAAGATCGTCGTGAATCCGGCCAGCGGCGGGGCCAGCCAACGCAGCGCGCGCGCCTGGCCCACAGAGCGCACCCGCGCCTCGGCCTCCAACGCGGCCAGCGCACGCTGCACGGTGCGCTGGCTCACGCCCAGGGCCATGGCCAGCGCCGACGTGGACCAGGCGGCGCCGTCGGACAACAGCGCCAACAACGCGCCCTGGTCACCGTCGACCGGAGGTGCCAGCAGCACCACGGCACGCCCTTGCAGCGGCCTGAGCGCAAAGCCGCGCGCGGTGGCCTCGATCTGCGCCAGTGCCGCCAGCAGGGCGCGCAGGCGGCCGATCTCCACCCGCAGGCGCGCGCGGTGGGTCTCGTCGGGGCGGCGGGTGCGAAACGCCAGCGCGATCAACGTCGCGCGGTCGACGTCGCCGGGCCAGGCCTCGGCCAGCGCACGGGCCAGTACGAACAACACGGGCCGGCGGGCCAGCGGCAGCCACACCGATGCCGCTCCGACGCCGCGGCGGCAGGCGTCGACCACCAGCGCCTCGGACGCCAGCAGTGCCGCGACCTGGTCGAGGCGCAAGGCCTCTTCACCGCCGGCGGACAAGCGCCGCGCCGCGGGGCGCTGCAGCGCGGCCCGGGCCTCGACGACCTCGGCCTGCAAGGCGGGCACACCTGCGCGGACGGCGGCCGCCTGCGCC
>JAQGMQ010000317.1 GCA_028292305.1 Rhodoferax sp. | reverse complement strand
CGGTCACGATGCGGTTCGGCAGACCCTGCTGCAGGCCCAGCGCCTGGCGCAGCAGCGACAACACGATCACGAAACGCACGAAGCTGGTCATCATCAACATCAGCACGGGCAACAGCCCGAGCAGGGTCATGATCACCAGCACCTGGGTCTTCACCGTGAACTCGGTCTGGGCGCCCTTGGTGGTGCTGCCGAACAGCGAAATGCCGTCGGCAGCCCAGGCCGATGCGGCCGGCAGCAGGCACAGGGCCGCGGCCAGCCACACCATGGCCCACGGGCCGCGCCACGCGGGCAGACGCCCGGTCACTGCGCTCACGGGTCCACCTTGGTGCGCGGCACCGCGCTCATGCCTTGTCGAGCGACAGCAGGTCGAGGTCGGACAGCTCCACCACCTTGAGCCCGTAGTTCTCGCCCGACACCACCACCTCGGCGCGGCCAATCGGCGTGCCGTTGACCTTGATCACCAGCGGCGCGCCGGCCAGCGCATCGAGCTCGACCACGCTGCCGTGTTCCAGCGCGATCAACTGGTCGAGCGGGATATCCGCCGAGCCGACTTCCAGCGTCAGCGTGACCGGGATCTTGCGCAGCATCTGGCCCAGGTCGCGCCGCGGCCTGGCTGGAGGGGTGGGCTCGGCCGGGACTGCGTCGACGGTCAGGTCCTGCAGCAGTGCGTCGAGTTCGTGTTCGTTGTGTTCTTCCATGCGGGCCTCTGGGGTTCTATCGGGTTCTGTCGTGTGGGTCAGACGTCGTTGAATGCGGTGAGCCACAGGCGGCCCTTGTGTTCGGCCACGGTGGCGGTGAAGAGCCGCGAATCCTTGACCAGCACGTCGGTGGTCTGCAGGTTGACCGGCAGCACATCGTTGACCTTGAGCGCCAGCACCTCGCCGAGCGAGACCCGCTGCTGCAGCAGCCGCGCCACGAGCCGCAGCTTCAGGCGCGCGGCCAGCGGCTCGGCGCCATCGGCGTCGCGCGGTGCGGGGCCGGTCCGGGCCAGTTGGCCGAGCAGGCTGCGCATCCAGCCTTCGTCCAGGCTGAAGCAGACCAGGCCTTCGAGTTCTTTCGCCACTTCGGCCAAGCCGAGCGTGAGGTACCAAACACCCGGCGCCGCGAACGCGTCGGCGCTCCAGGCGACGGCTTCGGGCTCGCCGTCGGCGCCAGCGTCGGAAGCCTCTGCCGCCGCACCTGCCGCACCTGCCGTGCCGGCGGCCTGTAGCCCGTCGTACACGCGGTGCACGAGCGCGGTGACCAGTTGCGCGCCGAGCTTGCGCGCCAGCCGTTCCTCGCTGGCCGTGACCGGCGGCGCCGTGGTTTCGACATCGGCCGCTTCCTGCGGCAGGCCATAACGGCATTGCAGCAGCCGCAGCACCAGCTTGCGCTCGATCGACACGCCGATGCGCCCCTGCGCCGAGCCGAACACCATCCAGCGCCGGGCCGGTGCAGCCGCCGTCGACAAGGCCATCGAGGCGGTCTGCACCGCTAGCGCCGTGCCATAACGCCGGTTCGGACCCAGCCGCAAAAAGTCACCGATGTCCGCCGCGAACCGGTCGGCAAAAGCCGGCAGCAGATGCACCGGCCGACCCAGCGATCGGGGGTCGATAACGGTGTGCTGCGTGGCAGGAACAGTGTCTGGACGGGTCATGGTGCTAGGGACTTCACTAGGTAGGACAATCGCTAATTTCGCAACTTTTCCTGAAAAATCGGCCCAGTTCGGTCTATATTGGTTGTAAACCTAGACAGCCAACCCGAAAACCCGAAAGGACGATGCATTCAGTGACACAAATTCGAGGCGCAAATAGATGCGAAATTTTCACTCTTTTCAGCATCCTAACAAGAAAGTCTACTTTTTGTAAGCATTTTTAGACTTCGGGTAAAGCTTTCCCGGGTTTTTGTCGCTTGATACATGCACCTCCTCCAGACGACGCCATGCCAGCCATCAAGCAATCCACGGTTCCGGACTCGCAACTCTTCGACGAAAACGCCGAGGACGACTCCATCAGCGTCATTTCGCGCCGTCTGCACGACTTTTTTGCGGAACACGGCCTGCTGCGCCACAAGCATGCGTCGCAACTGGCGGTGATCCTGGGTTTGTCGCGCTCCGGCGCGTTCCGCAAGTTCCAGGACGGCTCGTTCTCGGCCGGCGATCTGCAGACCCTGGCGCAACACTTCCATGTCGACGTGAGCCAGCTGCTGAGCGCCCATGCCGTGGACGCCACCCGCGCCGTGCCCGACGACATGCAGCCCGCGCGCATCTTCATCGGCCCGCGCCCGCTGCGCTGCAAGGCCAGCATCGGCGCGCCGCTGGGCGCAGACGAACATTGCGAACTCATCGCCACGCAACAAGGCACGGAATGGCTGGTCCAGCCGTATTCGGCCAGCGTCGGCGCCTCGGCCACGGCCCAGCCCCGGCACCGCGTGCTGCAGGTGCACATCACGCCGCTGCAACGCGCCCTGCCCCGCCTGGCCGTGCTCGAAGACTCTCCCGATCTGGCCGCCAACCTGAAGGACGCTTTCGAAGGCGCCGGCTTCCGGGTAGAAGTGTTTTCATCCGCCGCCGAACTGGCCCGCCGCTGCGCCACGGCGCCGTTCGACGCCTACGTGGTCGACTGGTGGCTCAACGGCCAGACCGCCGACGCCGTGCTGCAAGCCATCCGCAAGGCACAGCCGACGGTGCCGCTGGTCATGACGACCGGTGCCATCGCCAACGGCAATGCGGTGGAGGACGATATCGTGCGGGCGGCGGTGGGGTTGCGGATTCAGGTGATCGAGAAGCCGTTTCGGTTGGCGCTGTTGATTTCGCAGGTGAATCAGTTGATTGGGGAGGCGGGGTGAGGTTTGGCTGCCTTCCCCGTTCGTCTTGAGCTTGTCGAAGGGCCTGGTTCAGGCTGTCATGGCTGGATGATTTGTCAACGGCGGTTGACGTCGCTGGCCGGTAGTCGCACCGGCGGGCGAGTAACTTTTCTTGTGCGAACAAGAAAAGTCACCAAAAGAAATCGCCCCCACTAACTGCGCCCTGCGCT
>JAQGMQ010000316.1 GCA_028292305.1 Rhodoferax sp. | reverse complement strand
CCAGCAGGCCGAGCAGGAACAGGCCGAGTCGGCAGCCGAAGGCGCCTATGAGATCGCCGTGCAACGCTACCGCGCCGGCCTGGGCACGTACCTGAATGTGCTCACCGCCGAGACCAATGTGCTGCAGCAACGCCGCCAGCGCGTCGACCTGGCCGCACGGGCCCTCGACACGCAGGTGGCCTTGATCCGCGCGCTGGGCGGCGGCTATGTGCCGGGCGCGCCCGCGCCGCTGGCTGCTGCGCCCGTTGCAGCCGCCAAGACCGTCGCCACGAACTGAACCCAACACCGAACATTTCCGATCCGAGGAACCGAACCATGAACGCGCCCCAAACCTCCCCCGCCACCGTTCCCGCCGCCCAAGCCACCCCGGCCGGCAATCCGAATCGCCGCAAGGCCCTGACCGCCATCGCCAGCGTGGTCGTGCTCGCCGGCCTGGGTTGGGGCATCTACGAATACCTGGTCGCGAGCCACTACGAAGGCACCGACAACGCCTACGTGCAGGGCAACGTGATCCAGATCACGCCGCAAATCAGCGGCACGGTGATGGCCATCATGGCCGACGACACCGACTTCGTGAAGGCCGGCTCGCCCCTGGTGCAGCTGGACCCGGCCGATGCCAGGGTGTCGCTCGACCAGGCCGAAGCTGCGCTGGCCGGCGCGGTGCGCCAGGTGCGCACGCTCTACGCCAACAACGGCACGCTGGCCGCCCAGATCAGCCTGCGCCTGGCCGACGTGACCCGCGCCCAGACCCAGGTGGTCAGCGCGCAGAGCGACGTGGCCCGCGCCAACGAAGACGTGAACCGCCGCCAGTCGCTCACCGGCAACGGCGCCGTGTCGCGCGAAGAACTCAACCACGCGCAGACGCAGCTGTCCAACGCCAAGAGCGCGCTCGCCGCGGCCCAGGCGAACGTCCAGGCCAGCCAGGCCGGCGTCACAGCCGCCCGCGAGCAACTCACCAGCAACCAGGCACTGACCGACAACACCAGCGTCGACCAGCACCCGAGCGTGCTGGCCGCCGCTGCCAAGGTGCGCGAAGCCTTCCTCGCCACACAGCGCGCCGCCATGCCGGCACCGGTCGACGGCTACGTCGCCAAGCGCACCGTACAGCTCGGCCAGCGCGTCGCCGCCGGCACGCCGATGATGTCGATCGTGCCGCTGAACCAGGTCTGGGTCGACGCCAACTTCAAGGAAGTCCAGCTGCGCAACATCCGCATCGGTCAGCCCGTGAAGCTGACCGCCGACGTCTACGGCAGCAAGGTCGAATACAAGGGCACCGTGGCCGGCCTCGGTGTGGGTACCGGCGCGGCGTTTTCGCTGCTGCCGGCACAGAACGCCACCGGCAACTGGATCAAGGTGGTGCAGCGTGTGCCGGTGCGCATCGCGCTCGACGCCGAGCAGCTGCGCGCCAGCCCGCTGCGCGTCGGCCTGTCGATGGATGCCACGGTGGACATCTCGCAAAAGGACGGCAAGACGCTGGCCGACGCGCCCCGCGTGGCCGCGCTGAACACCACCCAGGTGTATGCCCAGGCCGATGCCGGTGCCGATGCCGAAGTGCGCCGCGTGATCGCCGCCAACGTAGGCCGTGCCGTGGCGCGGGCCAACCCGCAGCAGGCGCCGAATGCGGTCAATGGCAGCAAGCCAGCGCCGATCGCCTTGCCCGACGGCGCCAACCTGGCCCAGCGCCCGGCCACCGTGGCACCGGCTGCACCGGCAGTCGCCGTTCAATAAAAACCGCCGCACAAGTCAGCAGGCGTTGAACGACGCCGGCGGCTGCCGCGGCCAACGTCAAACGGGTCACCATGTCCACCCCTGCCAATCAACTGCCGCACCCGCCGCTCGAAGGCGCCGCCCGCATCTGGGGCACGGTCGCGCTGTCGGCCGCCACGTTCATGAACGTGCTCGACACGTCGATCGCCAACGTGTCGCTGCCGGCCATCGCCGGCGACCTGGGCGTGAGCCCGAACCAGGGCACCTGGGTCATCACCAGCTTCGCCGTGGCCAACGCCATTGCCGTGCCGCTCACCGGCTGGCTGTCGCAACGCTTCGGGCAGGTGCGCCTGTTCACGGCCAGCGTGATCCTGTTCGTCATCGCCTCGTGGATGTGCGGCCTGGCGCCCAACATGACCACGCTGATCGCGTTCCGCATCCTGCAGGGTTTCGTGGCCGGGCCGATGATCCCGCTGTCGCAGTCGCTGCTGCTGTCCAGTTATCCGAAGGTGCTGGCCGGCACGGCCATGGCCATGTGGGCCATGACCACGCTGGTGGCGCCGGTGATGGGCCCGCTGCTCGGCGGCTGGATCACCGACAACATGTCGTGGCCGTGGATCTTCTACATCAACATCCCCGTCGGCATCATGGCCGCCGGTGCCGCCTGGGTGCTGTACCACAAGCGTGAAACGCCGACCAAGAAGTTGCCGATCGACAGCGTGGGTCTGACCCTGCTGGTGATCTGGGTCGGCGCGCTGCAGATCATGCTCGACAAGGGCAAGGAGCTCGACTGGTTCCATTCGGCCGAGGTCATCACGCTGGGCGTGGTGGCACTCGTCGGCTTCGCGTTCTTCGTGGCCTGGGAGCTCACCGACAAACACCCGGTGGTCGACCTCACGCTGTTCATGCGGCGCAACTTCTGGGCCGGCACGGTGGCCATCTCGG
>JAQGMQ010000311.1 GCA_028292305.1 Rhodoferax sp. | reverse complement strand
ACTCGCACGCACCGGTGCCAACGGTGTCGCTTTCGCCGGCCGCTTGATGCCGAACACCAGCACCGCCGCCACGATACACGCTGCCCCCGCTGCATACAGCGCCGGGCTGTACGACAGCATCACCGTGCGCGTCAGGCCTGCGCCATAAGCCGCCACCGCGCCACCCAACTGGTGGCCGGCGAACACCCAGCCGAAGATCATGCCGGCACGCTCCTTGTCGAAGGTGGCGCTCACCAGCTTCACCGTGGGCGGCACGGTGGCCACCCAGTCGAGGCCGTAGAACATGGCGAACAGCGACAGGCCGTACAGCGTGAAGTCCGAATGCGGCAGCCACAGCAGCGACAGGCCGCGCAGGCCGTAGTACCAGAACAGCAGCTTCCGGTTGTCGAAGCGGTCCGACAGCCAGCCCGAGCCGATCGTGCCGATGAAGTCGAACGCGCCGATCATCGCCAGCACCGAAGCCGCGGGCAATGCCGCCAGGCCGTAGTCGCCGCAGAGCGAGATGAAGTGGGTCTGGATCAGGCCGTTGGTGCTCAGGCCGCACACGAAGAAGGTGCCGAACAGAATCCAGAAGGTGCTGTTCTTCGACACGCTGCCCAGCGTGCGCAGCGGCTCCATGAAGCCGAGTTTGCGCACCGGCACGGCCACCGTGGAGGCGCCGGGCGCGGCACCGAAAGCGGCCAGGCCCAGGTCCTGCGGTCGGTTGCGCATGAAGCAGAACGCCAGGCCGGCCACCACCAGGCAACTGGTGAACACCGGCGCGATCGCCATGCGCCATCCGTACTTGTCGATGAGCCACGCGGCCAGCGGCAGGAACACCAGCTGCCCCGTGGCCGAGCTGGCCGTCAGCAGGCCCAGCACCAGGCCACGCCGGTTGTCGAACCAGCGGTTGGCCACCACCGCACCCAGCACCAGCGCCGTCATGCCCGAGCCGACACCGAGCACGATGCCCCACAAGGCGACCAGTTGCCACAGCGCGGTCATGTGCGTGGCCAGAATGAGGCCGGTGGCGATCAGCGCCAGCGCGGTGCAGACCACGTTGCGCAGACCGTAGCGTTCCATCAGGATCGCCGCGAACGGCCCCATCAGGCCGAACAGCGCGAAGCGCACGGCCAGCGCCGACGAGATCTGTTCGGTGTTCCAGCCG
This sequence comes from Rhodoferax sp., assembly GCA_028292305.1. Taxonomy (GTDB): domain Bacteria; phylum Pseudomonadota; class Gammaproteobacteria; order Burkholderiales; family Burkholderiaceae_C; genus Rhodoferax_B. Next base: position 2,121 of record JAQGMQ010000311.1, on the reverse strand, counting down.
AACTCTTTGGAAAGCGGCTGCAGGAAGGCGCCGGGCAGGCCGAGCGCGGCCGACGAGGTGAGCATCGTCAGGAACGCGATGGCCACGATGACCCATGAAAAATGCAGGCCGCGGCGTTGCAGCCACAGGGAGACGGGTTGAGCGAACATGGTTGGAAAAAGTGAGTCGTGGAAATTGGCCGGTCACCTGGTCGGCGCCGGTGCGGGGTTTGAAAGATCAGTGCACGGGTTTGCGCACGGCCGGCGACTTGCGGGCGCGCGGCGGTTTGTCAACCGGTGATGAATTCGCAGCGGCGACAGGCAGCAGATGGGCGCGCGCGGCGGCCAGAATCTCGTCCGACAACGCGTCGCCGCGGGTCGCCCGGGCCAGCACCATAGCGCCGACCAGGGTAGCCATCTGCGCCAGCCCGGCACCGCGGTCAGGCTCGGCGCCGGGCTCGGTCTGTGCGCCGAGCATGATGTCGATCAGGCGCTTCAGGCCGTCCACGTAGGCGGCGTGAATGGGTTTGTCGGCTGGCTCGCGGGCCACGTCGGTGGCCAGGCCGGCGATGGGGCAGCCGGAGCCAGGGTTGTTGCGGCTGTTGACTGAAAGATAACCCTCGACCAGGCCCGCCAGCGCCGCCGCCGACTCGGTCTTGCCGGCCACGCGTTTTTCCCAGCGCTCGGCCGATTGGTCGAAAGCGCGGGCGCAGGCCACGGCCGCCAGCGCATCCTTCGACTCGAAGTGGCCGTAGAAGCCGCCGTGGGTCAGCCCGGCGGCGGCCATCAGGTCGGCCACGCTCACCGCCTTGATGCCTTGTTCGCGGAACAGGCGTGACGAGGCCTCTTCGATCGCGAGGCGGTTGTTGTCGGTCTGTTGGCGTGAAACGCGGGGCATGTTGGTTTCCTTCGGAGCCTCTGGTTCACGAGGCGTTGACACATTAATAAATTATAGGCATCATCCATAATAGATGTCAAACGTCATAAATGAAAAAGGCTTTTCGGCAAGCGCTGCAAAGCCGCCGCCCACGAACGCCCGTCTCGGCGCCATGCTGCATGGCCCGATCGCGCCGACGCTGCTGCGCCTGGCCTGGCCGAATCTGCTGATGATGCTGGCGCAGTCGAGCACCGGCCTGGTCGAGACCTGGTTCATCTCGCGCCTGGGCACCGACGCCCTGGCCGGCGCCGCGCTCGTCACGCCGCTGTTGATGCTGATGCAGAACATGTCGCAGGGCGCGATGGGCGGCGGCATTTCATCGGCCATCGCGCGGGCGCTGGGCGGTGGCCGGCACGACGAAGCCAACCGGCTGGTGCTGCATGCGGTGCTGCTCAACGCGGCGCTCGGCCTGTTGTTTTGCGGGCTGTTGCTGGCCTTCGGCAGGCCACTCTATGAGGCCATGGCCGGCTCGAAGGGATCTGGCGGCGGCGCCATTGCAGCGGCGCTGGCGTATTCGAACGTGGTCTTCGGTGGGCTGTTGCTGATGTGGGTGATGAACGCGCTGGCCAGCGTGGTGCGCGGCACCGGCAACATGGTGGTGCCGGGCCTCGTGATCTGCGGCGGCGCGCTGCTGCTGGTGCCGCTGTCGCCCTGCCTGATCTTCGGCTGGGGCCCGTTTCCCGAGCTGGGTATCGCCGGGGCGGGCTGGGCCATGCTGCTGTACTACGGCCTGGGCAGCCTGGTGCTGGGCTGGTATGTGCTCAGCGGGCGCAACCCGGCGCGGCTGGTCTGGGTGAAGCTCGAACGGGTCCTGGCGCAGCGCATCCTCACCGTGGGCGGCCTGGCCGCGCTGAACCCATTGCTGACCAACGGCCTGATCGCGTCGACCACGGCGCTGGTCGGCGCGTATGCCGGCACCGCGGCATTGGCCGGCTACGGCACGGCGGCGCGGCTTGAATACCTGGTCATCCCCGTGGCCTTTGGCATCGGGGCGCCGCTGGTGGCCATGGTCGGTGCGAACATCGGCGCGGGCCAGCCGCAGCGGGCCTTGCGCATTGCGCTCACCGGCGGCGCCATGGCTTTTGCTGTGGCCGAAGCCATCGGCCTGGCCGCGGCCATCTGGCCCGAGGCCTGGCTGCGGCTCTTCGGTGACGATGGGCCGATGCTGGCCGAGGGCAGCGCCTACCTGCGCACGGTGGGCCCGGT
>JAQGMQ010000307.1 GCA_028292305.1 Rhodoferax sp. | reverse complement strand
TTGCCCAATGCCGGCGCAAAGATTTCGGCGCTTTCGACTTCGGTGCTGGTGAGGCTGTCGGTGGGCAGCCCGGCGAACGAGTCGACGTCGTCCAGGGCTTCGTCGTTGTCGGGGTTGACGGGCATGCCGGCCTGGGCCACCAGCTGCTCATGGCCGTCCGTCTGTACACCAAACCACAGGCGGTACAGCTTGTTGGCGAACAGCAGTTCGTGGCTGTTGATCGGCGCCACCGACACCGAGGCGTCGAGCGCTTCGAGCACGGTGGTGTAGAGTTCGTAGGACGCGGACAACTGTTCGCGGATGCGGTTGGGCTCGGTGATGTCGGTCATCGACGTCATCCAGCCGGTCTGCTTGCCGACCGCGTCAATGAGTGGTGACACATACAGCCGGGCGTCGAAGATGGAGCCGTCGCGCCGCTTCACCCGCACCTGGAAGCCGGTGGGCGTGGAGCGGCCGTTCAGCTCGTCTTCGAGCCGCGCCACCAGGTAGTCGCGGTCTTCCTCGGGCCAGTAGACGAAGGGCGCGGTCTTGCCGATGAGCTCGCCTTCGTTCCAACCCGTCATTTGGCAGAAGGCCGCGTTCACATAGCTGATGCGGCCCTGCAGGTCAAGTGCCCGCATGCCGGTGAGCATGGAGTTTTCCATGGCGCGGCGGAAGTTGGTTTCGGCCACCAGCGCCTGCTGGGCCTGCAGCCGGCGCCGCGTATGGCGCCAGTTGCCGATCAGCATCCAGGCCGTGAGCACGCTCAAGGCGCCCACCAGCCAAAAAAGTCCGCTGCCGATGACACCCTGCGAGGTGCGGTAGGCCTGGGCCCGCAGCACCAGGCCGTTGCCCACCGGCGAGACCGGCACTTCGTAGGCCTCGGCCTGGCTCGACCACGGCATGAAGCGGCTGCCCACCGGGCGGATCGGCAGGGCGTTGCCGGCCAGTACGCGGCCGTTGCCGTTGAGCAGCGACACCGCGTATTTGGCCTGCACCTCGGAAGGCACGCCGTAACGCAACAGACCTTCGTTGGCGTATTCGGCCAGCAGCACGCCCGAGAAACGGCCGCGGTCGCTCAGAGGAATATGCAGTTGCAGCAGCGCCACGGTGTCGCTGCCCGCGGGCTGGGCGTAGATCGGCGTCTGCAGGTCGCGCGCCAGGCTGAAAGTGCTTTCGGTGTCGCCGCCCGGGCGCAGCACCTGGCCGGGTACGCGGGCCTGGGCCGAGGGCAGGCTGGGCGCGGAATAGGCGGCCATGGTGCGGCGGCGTTCGTCGATCCAGCTGACGGTTTGCACTTCCGGGTATTGCGCCACCAGCGACTCGGCGCGGCTCACGAATTCCTGCGCGTCGACCTCTTCGTTGGAGATGTCGCGGCCGATGCGCATCAGCTGTTCCTGCCGCTCCAGCAGGCGCAGGCGGATCTGCTGCTGCGTGTATTCGACGTCGCGCTTCACCGCCTCCTGCTCGCGCTCGATCTCCTGCAGCCGCAGGTACATGAACGACGAACCGATGGCCGCGAAGAACAGCAGCACCGCGATCAGCGGGGCCAGCATGGCGTAGCGGTCCTGGCGGTGCGGGGTCTGCCGGCGCCACCAGCGACGCCACCAGTTGCCACGCTTCTTGGGCGGCAAGGTAGGGGTCAGGGGCGAAGGACGCGACGGCATGCCTGAAGTGTAGGGGAGGGATCGCCAGGGACCGGCGGTTTACCCCCAAAACCAGGAGCGATGTGCGTAGTTCCGCTTAGGTAAAAAATCATAATATGAAATCAGCAATCGTATGTTGAAATCAGCATTCTTTTATGAGAAACTCTTTGCGTCAGCCTGAAAACTGCCGCTAACCCCCATCAAAATAACGTCACCAACAAGAGGAGACAACGCATGTCAGCATTACCTGAAAACCTGGGTTCTGCCGCGAATGACGCGGACAGCCAGGAAACGCGCGAGTGGATGGATGCCTTGTCCGCCGTCATTGAAAGTGAAGGCCCGGAGCGCGCGCATTACCTGCTCGAACAGCTGCTCGAACATGCCCGCGAGAAAAGCATCGACATGCCTTTCTCGGCCACCACCGGCTACGTCAACACCATCGCCACCGACCAGGAAGAGCGTTCGCCCGGCAACCTCGAGATGGAAGAGCGCCTGCGCGCCTACATGCGCTGGAACGCCATGGCCATGGTGGTCAAGGCCAACCGCCTGCACCCGGCCGACGGCGGCGATCTGGGCGGCCACATCGGCTCGTTCGCCTCGCTGGCTTCGATGTTCGGTGCCGGCTTCAACCACTTCTGGCACGCCGAGAGCGAAGGCCACGGCGGTGACTGCCTCTACATTCAGGGCCATGTGTCGCCCGGCGTGTATGCCCGCGCCTACCTCGAAGGCCGCCTGACCGAAGAACAACTGCTGAACTTCCGCCAGGAAGTCGACGGCAAGGGTTTGTCCAGCTACCCGCATCCGAAGCTGATGCCCGAGTTCTGGCAGTTCCCCACGGTGTCGATGGGCCTTGGCCCGCTGATGGCCATCTACCAGGCGCGGTTCCTCAAATACCTGCACGCCCGCGGCATTGCCGACACCTCCAACCGCAAGGTCTGGGTGTTCTGCGGCGACGGCGAAATGGACGAAGTCGAATCGATGGGCGCGATCGGCCTGGCCGCGCGCGAGAAGCTCGACAACCTGGTCTTCGTCATCAACTGCAACCTGCAGCGCCTGGACGGCCCGGTGCGCGGCAACGGCAAGATCGTGCAAGAGCTTGAGGGCGAATTCCGCGGCTCCGGCTGGAACGTCATCAAACTGCTGTGGGGCAGCGAGTGGGACCCTCTGCTGGCCCGCGACAAAGACGGCGCTTTGAAGAAGCTGATGATTGACACGCTGGACGGCGACTACCAGGCTTTCAAGGCCA
>JAQGMQ010000291.1 GCA_028292305.1 Rhodoferax sp. | reverse complement strand
CGAAACAAGTCATCCATGGCCCACCGCGCCAGCAAGCCGCCAATGGAGCCCAGCGCATGAGCCTCAGCGCATTCCCCCGCCGCCACCCCATCCTGGTGGCCATCGCCGCGGCCCTGATCCTGCTCATCATCCTGTTCGACTGGAACTGGTTTCGCCACCCGCTGGAACGCTACATCTCGAACAATACCCAGCGCAGCTTCACCATTTCCGACCTGCACGTGCGCCTCGGCCTTACGCCGACGATCCGCATGCGCGACGTGTACTTCAGCAACGCCGACTGGTCGAAGGAAGACGCGATGGCGCGCATCGAGCAGGTGGAGTTCTCGGTCTCGCTGCGCGACCTGCCCGGCAAGGTGTTGATCCCCCGCGTGGCGCTGACCAAGCCCGACCTGATCTTCGAGCAGATGAAGGACAAGCGCCGCAACTGGACCTTCAACGAACCGACCGACAGCACCGAGCCCAGCAAGCTGCGCATCAGCACCTTGTCGGTCGACCAGGGCCGCCTGCGCTTCCTCGACCACGGCCAACCGTTCGACATCGACGTGCAAGCCTCGACCTTCGATCCCGGCAAGCAGGAGGCGGTCAAGGATGCCGACGCCAAACCCGTGAACAACCGTTATTCCACGCGTTACGTTTTCAAGGGCAGCTACCACGGCGCGGGTTTTTCCGGCAGCGCGCTCAGTGGCGAGGTGCTGAGCTTCCAGGCGTCGGGCGTGCCGTTCCCACTCAAGGGCGACCTGGTGGCGGGCACGACGAAACTGTCGGTGGAAGGCACGATTGCGGACGCGGCCAACATCACCGCCATCGACACGCAACTGAAGATCCAGGGCCAGACGTTGGCCAATCTGTACCCGTTCCTGCTGCTGCCGTTGCCGGCATCGCCGCCCTACATGCTGCAGGGCCACCTGGTGCTGAAGGGCAACCGCTACGGCATCGACGACCTGAACGGCAGGATCGGCTCGACCGATGTGCGTGGCAGTGCTGCCTACGTCGAGAAGCAGCCGCGTCCGCTGCTCACCGCCGACCTGCGCAGCAACAAGCTGCATGTGGCCGACCTGGGGCCCATCGTCGGCGTGCAGACCAAGGAAAGCGCCGGCAAGCCGCCGCTGTCGCAGGCCGACACAAAGAACGCACCTACCGCGCAAGCCAAGGCCACCCAGGTCGACCCCGACCATCTATTGCCGGCGGGCTCGTTCGACGGCAGCCGGCTGCAAAAGATCGACGCCGACGTGACGCTGGTGGCGACCAAGCTCGAGGTGCCGATCGACCTGCCACTGGAGAGCATGAACGCGTCGCTGCACCTGCACGATGCGGTGATGAAACTCACGCCGCTCGAGTTCGGCTTTGCGGGCGGCAAGATCACGTCCGAGATCACGCTCGACGCGCGCAAGCCCACCATCAGCACCGATGCCAAGGTCGACTTTCGCGGCATCCGCGTGGACCGCCTGGTACCGCCCGATTCAAAGATCGCGCAGGGCGCGGGCCTGCTCGGCGCGAGCCTGCAGATCGCCGGCACGGGCAACTCGATCGCCGATGCGGCCGGCAAGGCCGACGGCCGGGTGTCGGCCGCCATCTCGAATGGCCGGGTCTCGAACCTGCTCGACGCGGCCAGCGGGCTCAACGGCGGCAAGGTGCTCAAGCTGCTGGCGGGCGGCGACAAGACCATTCTGGTGAACTGCGGCGGCATGGCCTTCGACATCAAGGACGGGCTGGGCAAATCGAACCTGTTCGTGGTCGACACCGAGCAGACGCAGATCCTGGGGGAGGGCATGTTCAACCTGAAGAACGAGCAGTTCGACCTGACCCTGACGCCCAAGCCGAAGAACATGGGCATCCTGTCGCTGCGCACACCGGTGCGGCTCTACGGCAGCTTCAAGCAGCCTGACTTCTCGCTCGACAAAGGCCCACTGCTGGCGCGTGCCGGCGGCGCGGTCGCGCTGTTGACGCTGGCGCCCCTGGCCGCATTGCTGCCGCTGATCGAAACCGGCCCGGGTGAGAACTCGGATTGCCGCCGCCTGCAGGCCAGCAGCGGCGTGAAGGAAGCCGAGAAACAGGCGTTGACCAAGCCGAGCTCGACCAAGAAGGCTGGCGTCAAGTAGTCGAAGGTTCAACCGGCGGCGCCTCGTGTGCCGCCCGTGCGCGGTCCAAGGTCGGTTCAGCCTTTGGCCTGCACCAGCTTGATCACACTCGAGAAATCAAGCGCGCCATGGCCGGCCAGGCTGTGCGCCGCATACAGGTTGCGCGCCAGGCCACCGAGTGGCGTGGCCGCGCGTACCGCGGTGGCGTTCTCCTGCGCCAGGCCCAGGTCCTTCAGCATCAGGTCGGTGCCGAAGCCGCCAGCGTAGCCTTTCGATGCCGGCGCGGCTTCCATCACGCCGGGCAGCGGGTTGTATTTTTCAAGCGCCCAGTTGCCGCCCGAGCTGCGCCGCATGATCTCCGACAACACCTTCGGGTCGAGCCCGTTGGCCACGCCCAGCGCCAGGGCTTCCGAGGTGCCGATCATCAGGATGCCGAGCAGCATGTTGTTGCAGATCTTGGCGGTCTGGCCCGCACCGGCAGCACCTGCATGGAAGATGTTGGCACCCATCTTTTCGAGCAGGGGCCGTGCCCGTTCCAGGTCGGCCTCGGCGCCGCCGACCATGAAGGTCAGCGTGCCGGCGATGGCGCCACCCGTGCCGCCCGAAACCGGCGCATCGATGACGTTGACGCCGCGTTTGGCAGCGGCCGCGGCCACCTTCTGCGAGGTGGCGGCGGCGATGGTGCTGCTGTCGATGACCAGCGTGCCGGCGGCGATGTGCTCCAGGATGCCCGGCTGGCCGTCGCGGCCCAGGTACAGGCCTTCGACATGGGCGCTGGCCGGCAGCATGCTGATGACGACCTCGGCGCCGTCGACGCTCGCGCTGGCCGAAGCCGCCATCGGCAAGCCGGCCGCGGCATAACGGTTGCGCGCATCGGGCGAGAGGTCGAAGGCGCTGAGGGTGTGGCCGGCCTTGACGAGGTTCAGGGCCATGGGCCCGCCCATGTTGCCGAGGCCGATAAATGCGATCTTCATCTTTGTCTCCTTGTGTTTGTACTGTTCCTTCGCCCGTGTGCGGGAGAAGGCCGGGGTGAG
>JAQGMQ010000285.1 GCA_028292305.1 Rhodoferax sp. | reverse complement strand
GAAATCCGCTCCGAAGCCATGGCCGCCGACCACTAGAACAACCTTGCCTCCCATGCCTTCACCCCTGCGCAGCGCCCGCCCCGTCAACGCCCACCTTGCCAAGCCGGCGAAGCAACTTGCGGCCCGGCCGGTGGTGAAGGCCATCGCCCCCAAGGCCGCGCCGGAGGCTCCGCCGCAGAACGTGGCGCTGTACCAGCAGATCAAGGATTTCGTGGCCGGCAAGATCCAGGACGGCACCTGGAAGTCGGGTGACCGGCTGCCGTCCGAGAACGACCTGGTGCTGCAGTTCGGCATGTCGCGCATGACGGTGAACCGCGCGCTGCGCGAACTCGTCGAGCAGGGCCGCATCAAGCGCATCGCCGGCGTGGGCAGCTTCGTGGCCGACGAGAAACCGCAGGCCAACCTGCTGCAGATCGTGAGCCTGGCCGAGGACATCCGCCGGCGCGGCCACGACTACCGCTGCGAAGTCATCACCGTCGAACGCATCTCGGCGTCGCTCGAGATCGCTTCGGCGCTGGGCCTGTCGACCGGTGAATCGGTGTTCCATTCGGTGTGTGTGCACCTGGAAGACGGCGTGCCCATGCAGCTCGAAGACCGCTACGTGAACCCGCGCATGGTGCCGGCATTTGCGCAGCAGGACTTCTCGAAGGAACAGCCGTCCGACTTCCTGGTGCGCACCGTCCTGTTCGACCAGATGGAGCATGTGGTCGACGCCGTGCTGCCCACGCGCGAACAGGCCGAACTGCTGCAGATGGACGCCACCCAGCCCTGCCTGCTGCTGACGCGGCGCACCTGGACGCGCGAGACGCCGATCACCATCGTGCGCTGCCTGCACCCGGGCACGCGTTACCGGCTGGGCAGCCGCTTCCGGACCGACGGCAATGCCGTCACCGCTTGACCGCAAAGCCCAACCCGTTTTAACATCGGCCCCGGACAACTTGTATATACAGGACTAGACAATGGCAGATTCGAAGCTCATCCTGCAGCCCGGCGACGTGAGCCTGGCCGCACTGCGCCGCATCTACACCGGCGGCGTGCGGCTTGAAATGGCGGCCGGTGCCCGCGCCGGCCTGCTGGCATCGCAGGCCACGGTGCAGCGCATCGTGGCCGAGGACCAGGTGGTCTACGGCATCAATACCGGCTTCGGCAAACTGGCCAGCACCAGGATCGCGCCCGACCGCCTGGCCGAGCTGCAGCGCAACCTGGTGCTGTCGCACAGCGTGGGCACCGGCGAGCCGCTGGCGGCCAACGTGGTGCGCCTGATCCTGGCGACCAAGGCGGTGAGCCTGGCGCGCGGTCACTCGGGCGTGCGGCCCGAGCTGGTGGATGCGCTGCTGGCGCTGGCCAACGCCGGCCTGGTGCCGCGCATTCCGGCCAAGGGCTCGGTGGGCGCTTCCGGCGATCTGGCACCGCTGGCGCATCTGGCGTGCGTGCTGATCGGTGAAGGCCACGCCACCGCGCCAGACGGCGAAGTGATCACCGGCGCCGCGGCCATGCAGCGCATCGGCCTGCAGCCCTTCGTGCTGGGTCCAAAGGAAGGTCTGGCGCTGCTCAACGGCACGCAGGTGTCGACCGCGTTGGCACTGGCCGGCCTGTTCGGTGCCGAGCAGGTGTTTGCGGCGGGCCTGGTGGCGGGCGCGTTGTCGCTCGAAGCGATCCAGGGCTCGATCAAGCCGTATGACGCACGCATCCACGCCGCCCGTGGCCAGCCGGGTCAGATGGCCGTGGCCGCGGCCGTGCGCACGCTGCTCGAAGGCAGCGAGATCATCCCTTCTCATCCCGACTGCGGCCGGGTGCAGGACCCGTATTCGGTGCGCTGCGTGCCGCAGGTGATGGGCGCCTGCCTCGACAACCTGCAGCATGCCGCACGGGTGCTGCAGATCGAGGCCAATGCGGCGTCGGACAACCCACTTGTCTTTGATAACGGCGACGTGATCTCGGGCGGCAACTTCCACGCCGAGCCGGTGGCATTTGCGGCCGACATCATTGCGCTCGCCGTGGCCGAGATCGGCGCCATCTCCGAGCGGCGGCTGGCGCTGATGCTGGACACCGGCCTGTCGGGCCTGCCGCCATTTCTGGTGCGCGACGGCGGTGTGAATTCGGGCTTCATGATCGCGCAGGTCACGGCCGCGGCGCTGGCGTCCGAGAACAAGTCATTGGCGCACCCGGCCAGTGTCGACAGCCTGCCTACCTCGGCCAACCAGGAAGACCATGTGTCGATGGCGACGTTTGCCGCGCGCCGGCTGGGCGAGATGGTGAGCAACTCGGCCGTGGTGGTCGGCATCGAAGCCATGGGGGCGGCGCAAGGCATAGAGTTGAAGCGAGGCCTCAAGTCATCCCCGCTCATCGAAGCCGAGTTCGCCCGCATCCGCGAGACCGTGGCGTATCTCGACCAGGACCGTTTCCTGGCGAATGACGTCGAGGCCATGAAGCAATGGGCGCTGCAGAGCGCCTGGCCGGAAGCGCTGCAGGCCATCCTGCCGAGCCATCAGCCATGAGGGGCATGCCCTCCCCGTTTGCACTGAGCCTGTCGAAGGGCCGGTGTCGACACCAAGGCTTCGACAGGCTCGGCCCGAACGGCCGTTAGCCATCCCTTCGCATCAACGATCACCCGAATCCATTCCAGGAGCACGCCATGAACGCCAACGAAACCTTCATCGCCGCCGACCCGCGCGTCGACCCCACACGCGTGATCCGCGCGCCACGCGGCACGGCCCTGACCTGCAAGAGCTGGCTCACCGAAGCCGCCTACCGCATGGTCCAGAACAACCTCGACCCCGAGGTGGCCGAGAACCCGCAGGCGCTGGTGGTGTACGGCGGCATCGGCCGGGCCGCGCGCGACTGGGCCTGCTTCGACCAGATCCTGGCCTCGTTGAAAGACCTGGAAGACGACGAGTCGCTGCTGGTGCAATCGGGCAAGCCGGTGGGCGTGTTCAAGACCCATGCCAACGCGCCGCGCGTGCTGATCGCCAATTCGAACCTGGTGCCCAAGTGGGCCAATTGGGAACACTTCAACGAACTCGACCGCAAGGGTTTGTTCATGTACGGCCAGATGACGGCCGGCAGCTGGATCTACATCGGCGCGCAGGGCATCGTGCAAGGCACGTTCGAGACCTTCGTCGAAGCCGGCCGCCAACACTACAACAATAACCTGCAGGGCAAATGGATCCTGACCGCCGGCCTGGGCGGCATGGGCGGCGCGCAGACCCTGGCCGGTGTGCTGGCCGGTGCCTGCGTGCTGGCCATCGAGTGCCAGCAGAGCAGCATCGACTTCCGCCTGCGCACGCGCTACGTGGACAAGCAGGCCAGGGACATCGAGCACGCGATTGCGCTGATCCGCCAGCACACGGCGGCGGGCGAGGCCATTTCCATCGCGCTGCTGGGCAACGCCGCCGAGATCGTGCCCGAGCTGGCGCGCCGGGCGAAGAATGGCGAAATCAAACCCGACCTGGTCACCGACCAGACCTCGGCCCACGACCTGATCAACGGCTACCTGCCGGTGGGCTGGAGCGTCGACCAATGGAAGGCCGCACAGAAGGACCCGGCGCAACACGCCGCCCTGACCGCCGCCGCCGCCCGGGGCTGCGCCGTGCACGTGCAGGCCATGCTCGACTTCCAGGCCATGGGCATCCCCACGGTGGACTACGGCAACAACATCCGCCAGGTGGCTTTCGACCAGGGCGTGCGGAACGCGTTCGACTTCCCCGGCTTCGTGCCGGCCTACATCCGCCCGCTGTTCTGCGAAGGCAAGGGCCCGTTCCGCTGGGTGGCCCTGTCGGGCGACCCGGAAGACATCTACAAGACCGACGCCAAGATCAAGGCGCTGTTCCCCGACAACCACCACACGCACCGCTGGCTGGACATGGCGCGCGAACGTATCGCTTTCCAGGGGCTGCCGGCGCGCATCTGCTGGCTGGGGCTGGGGGAGCGGCATCTCGCCGGGCTGGCCTTCAACGAGATGGTGAAGAGCGGCGAGCTGAAAGCCCCGATCGTGATCGGACGCGACCATCTGGACACGGGCTCGGTGGCAAGCCCGAACCGCGAGACGGAAAGCATGAAGGACGGGACGGATGCGGTGTCCGACTGGCCGTTGTTGAATGCGCTGCTGAACACGGCCGGTGGGGCCACCTGGGTGAGCCTGCACCACGGTGGGGGCGTGGGCATGGGGTATTCGCAACATGCGGGGATGGTGATCGTGGCCGATGGCACGGACGAAGCGGCCGCGCGGTTGGCACGGGTGCTGGTCAACGACAGTGGGTCCGGGGTGATGCGTCACGCGGATGCGGGATACGAGATCGCGGTGGCTACCGCGAAGAAGCAGGGGTTGAAGTTGCCGATGGTTCGTTGAGACCATGATCGCTCTGCGCGACGCGCTGTCCTGCTCCCTCTCCCGCACGCGGGCGAGGGCTGGGGTGAAGGGGCCGATTGACGCGCCGGCACTCCGATGCGACCCTCACCCTGGCCCTCTCCCGCACGCGGGAGAGGGGACAAGGCAGTGGCGCTGGCGACGGCTGTTGGCAGTTGCCAAGCGCAGCGACGGCGGTATCGCTCCCCGCTCCCGAAACCCGTTGAGGCTGGGCCTGCGTTGGCGGGCGACGGCGGGATCAGGGCTGGCGTTGTTTGAGCGCAGCGAGTTTAGCCAGCCCCCCGCCGGCGCCCGCCAACGCAGGTTGCCCGAAGGGCCCCAGACGTCGGGTCGCCTTTCTTTTGCCTACGTTTCTTTGGCGAAGCAAAGAAAAGTAGGTCGCCTGCCGGGGCGATTCCCGGCCAGCAGCGCCAATAAGAAACTCCATTCACGCCCTGGCAAGGAAGCTGCTTAAACAACCCTCTCCCTCAATACCAAACAAGGAACATCCATGACCACCCGCCGCCTGCTCCTCACCGCCCTGCTGGCCCTGGCCACCACGGCCCACGCCCAGCAAGTCCTCACCGTTGCCACCGACGCCACCTTCCCCCCCATGGAATACGTGGACAACGGCAAGCGCACCGGCTTCGACATCGAACTGGTCGAAGCCGTGGCCGCCACCATGGGCAAGAAGGTCGAATGGACCGACATCGACTTCAAGGGCCTGATCCCCGGCCTGATCTCCAAGCGCTTCGACATGGCCGTGTCGGCCATCTACATCACCGACGAACGCAAGAAGGTGGTCGACATGACCGATCCCTATTTCGCCGGCGGCCTGGTGGCCATGGTGAAGGACGGCAACACCGCCATCAAGACCGCGGCCGATCTGAACGGCAAGAAGATCAGCGTGCAGGTCGGCACCAAGTCGGTGAGTTATCTGAAGGAAAAGTACCCGCAGGTGCAGCTCATCGAAGTCGAGAAGAACCAGGAGATGTTTGCGCTGGTCGACATCGGCCGGGCCGACGCGCTGGTCACCGGCAAGCCCGCCGCGTTCCAGTACGCGCGCACCCGGCCCGGCCTGAAGGTGATGGACCAGCAGCTCACCACCGAGGAATACGGCATGGCCCTGCGCAAGGACACGCCCGAGCTGACCAAGGCCGTGAACGAGGCGCTGGCCAAGATGAAGGCCGACGGCAGCTACGCCAAGATCGTGGCCAAGTGGTTCCCGGCGGGCAAGTAAGCCCCTGAAGACATGCCCCTGCAGCCAACATAACCCCAATGGATCTGGACTTCTCCCCCGTCTGGGCCGGTTGGCCCGACCTGCTGCGCGGCGCGCTGATGACGGTCGAACTCACGGCCTGCGCGCTGCTGTTGGGCTGCGTGCTCGGCCTGCTGGTCGGCATCGGCCGGCTCGACCCGAAGCGGCGCGTGGTGTATGGCCTGTGCACCGCCTACCTGGCGGTGATCCGCGGCACGCCGCTGCTGGTGCAGCTGTTCATCCTGTTCTTCGGCCTGCCGCATTTCGGCATCGTGCTACCGGCCTTCCTGTGCGGCGTGCTGGGCCTGGGCATCTACTCCGGCGCCTATGTGTCGGAGATCGTGCGCGGCGCGATCCAGTCGGTCGACCGCGGGCAGATGGAGGCGGCGCGTTCGATCGGCATGTCGGCCCGCCAGGCCATGCGTGCGGTGATCCTGCCGCAGGCCGTGGTGCGCATGGTGCCGCCGCTGGGCAACGAGTTCATCGCACTGATCAAGAACTCGGCGCTGGTGTCGTTGCTCACCATCCACGACCTGATGCACGAAGGCCAGAAGATCATCAGCGTGTCATACCGCTCGCTCGAGGTGTACCTGGCCATCGCGGCGATGTACTTCGTGCTGACCGGTCTGACGGCGTTGACTTTGCGGCACGTCGAGCTGCGCCTGCGCGCCGGGGGCATGGTGCAATGAAGACGCTCCCGCTCTCCGCCGAACCCATCATCCGCATCCGCGGCCTGGGCAAAAGCTTCGGCCAGCATGTGGTGCTGCACGGCGTGGACTTCGACATCCAGCCTTCGCAGGTGGTGGTGGTGATCGGCCCGAGCGGCTCGGGCAAGAGCACCTTCCTGCGCTGCTGCAACGGGCTCGAGCTGGCCGAGCAGGGCCGCATCGACATCTGCGGCCAGACCCTGGTCGACAACGGCGTGCCGCTGCCCGAGGCCGCGCTGAATGCGCTGCGCGAAAACGTGGGCATGGTGTTCCAGTCGTTCAACCTGTTTCCGCATCTTTCGGTGCTGGGCAACATCACGCTAGGCCCGCGCATGCTGCGGGGCTTGAGCGTGGCCGAGGCCGAAGCCGAAGCCCAGGCGCTGCTCAAGAAAGTCGGCTTGTCGGAGAAGGCCCATGCCCTGCCGGCCAGCCTGTCGGGTGGCCAGAAGCAGCGCGTGGCGATTGCGCGCGCCCTGGCGATGCGGCCCAAGGTGATGCTGTTCGACGAACCCACCTCGGCACTCGACCCCGAGCTGGTGGGCGAAGTGTTGCAGGTCATGAAGCTGCTGGCCACCGAAGGCATGACCATGCTGGTGGTGACGCACGAGATGGGCTTTGCCCGCGATGTGGCCGACGTGGTGGTGGTGATGGACGGCGGCGGCATCGTCGAGTCGGGCGCGCCGGCGGACATCTTCACACGGCCCACGCAGGAGCGCACCCGCACGTTTCTACAGGCCGTGCTCACCCGCGGTTGACATCCAACAACCTCCAATGGCACTCCACAGTTTCCGCACCGAAGACCTGCCCGCCACGCCGTGGAAGAACGGCGGCGGCACCACCCGCGAGATCGTCTGCCAGCCGCCGGGCGCCGGCATGGACGGCTTCGACTGGCGGGTGAGCATCGCCAGCATCGCTGCCGCCGGGCCGTTCTCGGCCTTTGCCGGCGTCGACCGCGTGATCATGCTGCTGGGCGGCGACGGTGTGCATCTGCGGGCCCCCGCGCATGGCGTCGACCACCCGCTGGACACGCCGCTGCAACCGTTCGCCTTCGCTGGCGACGTGGCGCTCGGCTGCGACCTGCTCGGCGGTGCATCGACCGACTTCAACGTGATGACGCGCCGCGGCAAGGTGACGGCCGATGTCAGCGTGCTGCGCGCTGCCGGCCTGGTGGCGCCCCGCCCGGCAGGCGTGGTGCTGGCGGTGGGTGGTGCGTGGCGGCTCGATGTCGACGGCGTGTCCACCCTTGTTGACAACGGCGCCGGTGCCTGGTGGCAGGCGGCCATGCCCGGCCTGCGTGCCACGCCGCTCGACGCTGGCGCGGCACTGGTCGTGGTGCGCATTGACGTGGAGAATCGGCGCTGACCCGCCTGCCAACATGACCCCAACCACCCTGTCCCCCAACCAGCCGAGTGCCGACGGCCTCTGGCACCACCTCATGCTCGCGCCCGGTGCACTGGCTGCTGGCCGCAGCCTCGACGGCGAAGCGGCCATCGCCG
Source organism: Rhodoferax sp. (assembly GCA_028292305.1). GTDB lineage: Bacteria > Pseudomonadota > Gammaproteobacteria > Burkholderiales > Burkholderiaceae_C > Rhodoferax_B. The sequence continues at coordinate 1,122 of JAQGMQ010000285.1, read as the reverse complement.
TGGCCGGCGGTCACATCCAGTGGGTCGGGGCCAGCGCCGCCGTGCCCGCCGCGTTCGCCACGCTGCCGCGCTTCGATGGCGGCGGCGCGCTGGTCACGCCGGGCCTGGTCGACTGCCACACCCACCTGGTCTACGGCGGCCAACGCGCCAACGAGTTCGCCATGCGGTTGGCCGGTGCCAGCTACGAAGACATCGCCAAGGCCGGCGGCGGCATCGTCTCGAGCGTGCGTGCGACGCGCGAAGCCAGTGAAGACGAGTTGTTCGCCAGCGCGGCGAAACGACTCGCACAACTGCTGGCCGAAGGCGTGTGCGCCATCGAGATCAAGTCGGGCTACGGCCTGGCGCTGGACCACGAACGCAAGCAGCTGCGCGTGGCCCGGCGCCTGGGCGAAGCCTTCGGCGTGACGGTGCGCACCACCTTCCTTGGCGCCCACGCGCTGCCGCCCGAATACGCGGGCCGGAGTCAGGCCTACATCGATCTCGTCTGCAATGAGATGCTGCCGGCGCTGGCCGCCGAAGGGCTGGTCGATGCGGTGGACGTGTTCTGCGAACGCATCGCTTTTTCATTGGCCGAAACCGAGCAGGTGTTCCAGGCCGCACGCGCGCTAGGGCTGCCGGTGAAGCTGCACGCCGAGCAGTTGTCGGACATGGGCGGGGCGGCGCTGGCGGCGCGTTACGGCGCGCTGTCGTGCGACCACGTCGAGCATCTGTCGGCCGAGGGCATCGAAGCAATGCGGGTGGAGGGCACGGTGGCGGTGTTGTTGCCCGGCGCGTACTACACGCTGCGGGATACGCAGTTGCCGCCGGTTGCGGCGCTGCGGGCGGCTGGGGTGCCGATGGCGGTTTCCACAGACCACAACCCGGGAACATCACCGGCGCTGAGTTTGTTGTTGATGGTGAACATGGCTTGTACCTTGTTTCGGTTGACGGTGCCGGAGGCTTTGGCGGGGGTGACGGTGCATGCGGCTCGGGCTCTCGGTTTGCAGGATTCGCATGGGGTGATCGGGGTCGGGATGCCGGCGAACTTCGTGTTGTGGGATTTGGCGGACTCGGCTGAGCTGGCTTATTGGGTGGGTCAACGGGCGGTGACTCGGGTGGTTCGGCAGGGGCGGGTTTGTGTTT
>JAQGMQ010000250.1 GCA_028292305.1 Rhodoferax sp. | reverse complement strand
GGCCACGCGCGTTTCACCCAACTGGCCAAAGACGCCGGTGCCCAGGTGCGGGTCTGCCCGATCGATCTCGGTGCCGTGTTCCCCGTCAGCGGCGGCCTGCCCCTGGCCAAGCGCGCGCCGCAGCGGCAGGCCTACCGGCTGGTGGAGATGCAGCGCTTCTCGAAACACCTCGGCATACCGATCAACCTGCAGCCGCAGTTTTTTCCGGTTGCGGTCGACCCGGTGGCGCAACTCATCGTTGCCGTCGACACCCACGACGGCACCGATGCCGCCATGGCCTTCTGCGCGGCCGTGTTCGAGGCGCTGTGGGTGCACGAGCGCAACCTGGCCGACCCGGCACACCTGGCAGCGTTGCTGGACGCCTGCGGCCTGCCGGCCGAACGCGCCGCGCAGGCCGCACACCCGGACATCCGCGCGCGCTACACGGGCTACACGCAGCAGTCGATCGACGCGGGTGTGTTCGGTGCGCCGAGCTACGTCGTCGACGGCGAAATTTTCTGGGGGCAGGACCGGCTGGATTTTCTGGCGCGCGCGTTGAAGAAATAGGGCGCCTGCCATCTCGCGCTGGAGCGATCGACTGCCGAGGCGTATGCTCAAGCGCTTTCAAGGATGAAATGACCCCGAGCAAAGACGGTTCTAAAGTGCTCATCGCCCAAACCGCCGAAGAGGTCTTGAACGATGAGTCCTACCACTTGTATGTGCACTTGATCGCGTGCATCACCGCCTACCAGTTGGGCAAGGGAGAAGGGCCGACGGATGATGAATTTGCGATGTGGCGCGCCGTTCAGTCGAAGCGCATCGCCACGACGGTCGCGCCGCTCGACACCTTCTTCCATCGGCCCGATCGGCGGCCCAGGGACTGAGTCACGCCCGGGTCAGAGCTGGGCCTCGACCGCCGCCTTGTCGATCACCGACCACACCCGCACGATCTTCCCGGCGCTGAATTCATAAAAGACATTCTCGGCAAAGGAAATGGTTCTACCCTGCACGGGCAGGCCCAGAAACACATGCCTCGGCGTACAGTTGAATTGAAGGCGGCTCGCAAGCTGCGGCGGCTGGGCGACGAGCAGCTGGATGTCGAAATGCAGATCGGGAATGTCGTCAAAATCTTTCTCCAGCATGTGCCGGTAGCCCGCCAGCCCGATGCGTACGCCGTTGTAGTGCACATCGTCGCCGACAAATTTCGAAAGCTGCGCCCAGTCCTGCGCATTCAGGCAGGCGATGTAGCCGCGGTAGAGGTTGGCCAGGTCGACTTCGGTCATACGCATTGAACTTTCTATGAAGACGCGCGCGCCGCGCCGCATTCTGCAAGGGGTAAGCCATGGCCAGCCAGCGTCCCACCACGATTGCCGCTTACATCCAGGCGGCTCCGCCAGCCGGCCAACCGCACTTGAACCGTTTGTACCGCTTGCTCAAGAGCGTCGCACCTGAGGCCGAGGAGGCGATCAAATGGGGCACACCGTTCTTCGTGGAGCCGCGGTTCCTCTTCGCCTTTTCAGCCCACAAGGCCCACCTGAACTTTACGCCGTCGGCCGCGGGCTTGGCGCCATTCCGTGAGGCCCTGGCGCAGCACAAGACCACCCGGGAATTCCTGCAGGTCGCCTACGACAAGCCGCTGCCGGAAGACCTGATTCGGCGGATCGCGGAGCGCCGCCTCCAGGATGTGCGGGCGCGTGAGGACGATGGTTTCTGGTGACTAGGGTTTTGCCTTCTTGACCGCTTTAGGCTTGCCGGCACGGTTGAGCATGATGGCTTCGCGAACGAGCAACCTGAAGGCGGTGCCGTCCACCGCTTCGCCGGCGTGGATGTCGATGGCGCGGCGCATTTTGCCGTCCAGACTGGCGTTGAAGAGACCAGTCGGGTCCTTCAGCGACGCGCCCTTGGCGAAGGTCAGCTTCACCTTGTCCTTGTACGATTCACCGGTGCAGACGATCCCGCTGCGCGACCACACCGGCGTGCCCATCCATTTCCATTCCTCGACGATGTCGGGGTCTTCCTGCTGGATCAGCTTGCGCATCGCGCCGAGCGTCGCGCCGCGCCAGTCGCCCAGCTCGGCAATGCGCTCGGAAATCAGCGCCGAAGCCGACCGGCCCGAGTCTGTGTCTGCGTCTGCGTCTGCGTCTGGTTTTTTCATCTTGGGCTCCACGAAGTTCAAACGCTATTTTGTTCGCATGTGGGTGCGGGCTTTCGCATCCTCGATTGCAATGTGCTTTGCACGGTGGAGCCCCGCGGTCACGGCGTCGCAGACACGAACCGTCGGAATGTACCTACACCGATAGTCGGCTGCTGCGCCTGCTGAAGCGGCCTGCCGCCCGCGAAAATCCAGCCATGCCCACCGATGCGATACCAGCAGCCAGTCCAGCGCCAACCGTCACCACGGTGATGGCGCAAACCGGGGCGTCGCTGACGGCTTCGCCGCTGTGGGCCAGGCTGCGCCGCTGGGCCCTGCCGGCTCTCGGCATCTTCGTGCTCGGCCTGCTGTTGTCGCACGCGCACAAGGTCGACTGGGGCGGTGCGTGGGATGCCCTGAAACAGTACCCGCCGCTGCTGCTGCTCGGCGTGCTGGCCCTGGCGACGGCCAGCCACGCACTGTACGGCTGCTTCGACCTGATCGGCCGCCGCCACACCGGCCACCCGCTGCGGTGGTGGCATGCCTGGGCCATTGCCGTCACGAGTTACGCCTTCAACCTGAACCTGGGCTCGCTGGTCGGCGGCGTGGCGATGCGTGCGCGCCTCTACGCGCGCGCCGGGCTGGACGAAGCCACCGTGGCTCAGGTGGTGGGCATCAGCCTGGCCACCAACTGGCTCGGCTACTGCCTGCTCGCGGGCGGCCTCTTTGCCGCCGGCGTGATCGCCCCGCCCGACCAGGCGCCCATCAGCCCGTTCGCCCTGCGCGCCATCGGCGTCGGCATGGTGGCGCTGGCCGCCGGCTACGTGGTGTTGTGCGCGGTGGGGCGGGAACGCAGCTGGAAAGTACGCGGCAAGACACTGCACCTGCCGTCGCCGCCACTGGCCGTGGTGCAGCTGATGTTGTCGGCCGCCAACTGGGCGCTGATGGGCGCAGCCATGTATTTGCTGCTCAGCGGGAAGGTGCCCTACGGGGTCGTGCTGGGGGTGTTGCTGGCGGCATCCATCGTGGGAGTGCTGACCCCGATTCCGGCTGGGCTCGGGGTGCTGGAGGCCGTGTACATAGCGCTGCTGGCTGGCATGGTGGGGCAGGGGAAACTGATGGGTGCGGTGTTGGCTTACCGGGCGTTGTATTACCTGTTGCCGCTGGCGGGGGGGCTGTTGTTGTATGCCGCGTTGGAGAGGTACCACGCGGCGCATGCGGTGGAGGATGTTGAAGGGCTTGTTGGGGGAGCAGGCGACGGGATGGCGTCAGGGCGTCCTGTGGCTGGTTCGGTTTTCAAGTCTGGTTGATTTGTCAACGTCGGTTGATGCCGCTGGCCGGGAGTCGCCCGGCGGCGAGTCACCTTCTTTTGCTTCGCCAAAAGAAGCTAAC
>JAQGMQ010000248.1 GCA_028292305.1 Rhodoferax sp. | reverse complement strand
GAACACCGACGCGCTCGGCCCGACGAAACGCGGCTTCGCCACCGAACTCACGCACAAGCTGCGCGACCAGTACGGCAAAGGCGGCTTCCTGCACTTCGGCCAGGGCAAGTGGTACCCGGGCGAGCAGTTGCCGCGCTGGGCGCTCAACATCTTCTGGCGCACCGACAAGCAGCCCGTGTGGCGCAACCCGGCGCTGTTCGCCGACGAACGTGTGCCCTCCAGCTACAGCAGCGACGACGCGCGCCGCTTCACCGAACGCCTGGCCGAAAACCTGGGCCTGAAAACCGACTACATCGTGCCCGGCCATGAAGACGTCTGGTACTACCTGTGGCGCGAACGCCGCCTGCCGGTCAACGTCGACCCGTTCAAGTCAAAGCTCGGTGACGAGATGGAACGCGCCCGCCTGCGCCGCGTGTTCGAACAGGGCCTGGAAGCCATCGTCGGCTACGTGCTGCCGGTGAAGCCGCTGGACGGCCCCCGCCTGGCCGGCCCGGTGTGGACCACCGGCCCCTGGTTCTTCCGCGACGAACGCATGTACCTGATGCCCGGCGACTCGCCCATGGGCCTGCGCCTGCCGCTCGACTCGCTGCCCTGGGTCAGCGAAGGCGACTACCCGTATCTGGTCGAACAGGACCCGTCGATTCCGCGCGGCCCGCTGCCCGATTCCTACGCGATGTTCTCGCGTTACGCAGCCGGCCCGGCCACGTCGATGGCCGGCCCCGGCACCGCAGGCCGCGCTGGCACTGCTGGCGCCGGTGTCGACCCGAACTGGGCCAAGGACTTCGCCGCCGGCCGCCTCGGCGACCGTGGCCGCATGCCCTACACGGCCGGCGTCTCGCCCACACCCGAAGCGGCGCGCCTGCGCCAGGACGGCACGGCCAATGCCGCCAACGCGCTGTCGTCCACCGCCAATGCCCGCAGCACGGCGCAGACCGAGCCGACCGATTTCACCCGCGTGCCAGACCGCCAGGAATCGGCGCACTGGATCACCCGCACCGCGCTTTGCGTGGAAGTGCGCGACCCGCGCCGCGCCAGTGGCCCGAAGGCCGAAGCCGTGGGCACGAAGTCGGGCGTGATCTACATCTTCATGCCGCCGCTGGAGCTGCTCGAAGACTATCTGGAGCTGTTGGCCGCGATCGAGAACACCACCGAGCAGCTCGGCGTGAAGATCGTCATCGAAGGTTATCCGCCTCCGCGCGACCCGCGCCTGAAGCTGTTGGCCGTCACACCCGATCCGGGCGTGATCGAAGTCAACGTGCACCCGGTGTCGACATGGGGCGAACTGGTCGACAACACCGAGTTCCTCTACAACGCGGCGTTCGAGTCGCGCCTGTCGGCCGAGAAGTTCATGACCGACGGCCGCCACACCGGCTCCGGCGGCGGCAACCACTTCGTGATGGGCGGCCAGACGCCGACCGACAGCCCCTTCCTGCGCCGGCCCGAGCTGCTGACCAGCATGCTGCTGTACTGGCACAACCACCCGTCGCTGAGCTACTTGTTCAGCGGCATGTTCGTCGGCCCGACGAGCCAGTCACCCCGCGTGGACGAAGCCCGCAACGACCAGCTCTACGAGCTGGAAATCGCCATCGAACAAGTGGCCAAGAACCGCGAGAAATACGGCCAGGACATGCCGCCGTGGATCGTCGACCGCACGCTGCGCAACATCCTGATCGACGCCACCGGCAACACCCACCGCAGCGAATTCTCCATCGACAAGATGTATTCGCCGGACAGCAGCACCGGCCGCCTGGGCCTGCTTGAATTGCGCGCCTTCGAGATGCCGCCGCATGCCCGCATGAGCATCGCCCAGCAGCTGTTGTTGCGCGCCTTCGTGGCCCGCTTCTGGAAGACGCCGTTCAAGGCGCCGGCCACGCGCTGGGGCACCGAGCTGCATGACCGCTTCATGCTGCCGGCCTTCATCGAGATGGACTTCAACGACATCATCGACGAGATGAACCTCGCCGGTTACGCGTTCGACAAGAGCTGGTTCGCACCGCACCTCGAGTTCCGCTTCCCGCTGGTCGGCTCGGTGCAGACCCACGGCATGGAACTCACGCTGCGCAATGCGCTCGAGCCCTGGCACGTGCTGGGCGAAGAAAGCTCGTCCACCGGCACGGCGCGGTATGTGGATTCGTCGCTGGAGCGCATCGAGGTCAAGGTCACCGGCATGAACCAGAGCCGCTATGTGGTCACCTGCAACGGCCAGGCGATGCCGATGCAATGCACGGGCACCACCGGCGAATACGTGGCCGGCGTGCGTTACCGCGCCTGGAACCCGCCTTCGGCGCTGCACCCGACCATCGGTATCCACGCGCCGCTGACCTTCGACATCGTCGACACCTGGATGAAGCATTCGGTCGGCGGTTGCCAGTATTTCGTGACCCACCCAGGTGGCGTGAACTACGAGAACTTCCCCGTCAACGCCTACACGGCCGAGGCCCGGCGCCTGTCGCGTTTCGCCCGCATGGGCCACACCCCGGGCGTGATGAACGTGCCGCCGGCCACCATCAACGTGCCGGGCAGCAAGGAGTTTCCGTTCACGCTCGACCTGCGCCGCTGAGCCACACGGTCCGCTGAGTTCTGAAGCGGCATGCGGCGGGGCCCTTGGCCCTGTCGCATGCCGTTTTCACTTCCGCAGCCGGGCGGACTGCGGCTTTGTTTTCACATCAGGTTGCGCCTCTCACACACGCTGCCAAGTCCACACACGCCCATGCCGATTTCTCATCCTGCCATGCCGCCAGCGGCGGTTCACGTCGCAATTCGCCCACAAGGCTTCGCGACGCGGCGCACCGATGTGACAATGGGGTGACCCGTGGAAAAACAAAACAACTCCCTCTTCGAAGCCCAAGGACAGGAAAGCGCCTCCGGCCTGGCCTCGGTACTGGCACGCGCTGCGTTGCCGGGCCATTTCGACGAGTTGCGCGGCCAGTCGCGGCCGTCCGAAGACGGTCCGCTGCGCAGCTCCATGACCCAGGCGCCGCTCACCGGCGAATGGTCTGAGTTCTTCGAACACCTGGGCCGCGACGGCTTCAGCGACCTGAACCGGCGCACCGCCCAGCTGCAGCGCCAGATCCGCGACAACGGCGTCACCTACAACCTCTACGCCGACACCGACAACCCGCAGCGGCCGTGGTCCCTCGATCTGTTCCCGCTGATCGTCTCGCCCGAGAGCTGGCAGCAGGTCGAAGCCGGCGTGCTGCAGCGGGTGCGCGTGCTCGACAGCGTCATGGCCGACATGTACGGCCCGCAGCAGCTGCTGGCGCGCGGCCTGCTGCCGCCGGCGCTGGTGCAGGGCCACCCCGGTTACCTGCGTTCCATGCACGGCGTCACGCCCATCGGCGGCACGCACCTGCACATTGCCGCGTTCGACCTGGCCCGCGGGCCCGACGGCAACTGGTGGGTGGTGTCGCAGCGCACGCAAGCGCCTTCGGGCCTGGGTTATCTGCTGGAAAACCGGCTGTCGATCTCGCGCATGTTCCCGCAGGCTTTCGAGGCCATGAACATCCAGCGGCTGGCCGCCACCTACCGCGCACTGGTCGAAGGCCTGAAGCAGATGAGCCCGGCCGGCAAGGATTCGCACATCGCGCTGCTCACGCCGGGCCCCTACAACGAAACCTATTTCGAACACGCCTACCTGGCGCGTTATCTGGGCATCACGCTGGTCGAAGGCAGCGACCTCACGGTGCGCGACCAGCGGCTCTACCTCAAGACGCTGAAGGGCCTGGAGCCCGTGCACGGCCTGCTGAAGCGGCTCGACGACCAGTACCTCGACCCGCTCGAGCTGCGGCCCGATTCGCGCCTGGGCGTGCCCGGCCTGCTGCAGGTGATCCGCGCCGGCAACGTGCTGGTGGCCAACGCGCCCGGCTCGGCATTTCTCGAATCACCGGCCCTGCTGGGCTTTCTGCCCGCGCTGTCGCGCCATCTGCTGGGCGAAGACCTGCAGCTGCCCGCGCTGCCCACCTGGTGGTGCGGCGAACGTGCCGCGCTGGAAGGCGCGCTGCCCGACCTCGCCAACTGCGTCATCAAGCCCACCTACCGCGGCACCGCGGGCCACAGCGCTTTCGAGGCCGTGCTGGGCCGCAACCTGTCGCGCCGCGAGCTCGACGAATGGGCCGGCCGCATCGTCCGCCAGGGCGACGAATACACGGTGCAGGCCTACCTGCCGCTGTCGCAGATGCCGACCTGGACCAACCCGCCCAACCACCCGCCGCGCATCGCCCCGCGCTCGATGATGCTGCGTGTGTTTGCCGTGTCCGACGGCCCGCGCTCCTGGCGCGTGCTGCCCGGCGGTTTGGCGCGCATGGTCAGCGTGCACGACAGCATCGCCTCGATGCGCCGCGGCGGCAGCAGCGCCGACGCCTGGGTCAAGACCAAGGGCGAAGTCGACCGCACCACGCTGCTCACCTCGCGCATCTCGCCCGAGACGCTGACGCAGCGCAAGCGCATGGTCACCAGCCGCGCCGCCGAAAATCTTTTCTGGCTCGGCCGTTATGCCGAGCGCACCGAAAACAGCCTGCGCCTGGCGCGGGTGATCCTGGAAGGCCTGAGCGGCGACGACCAGTCGTCGCCCACGCTGCTGGCCTGGATGCGCAACATGGCCATCCACAACGGCCTGGTGCTGCCCGCCGTGCCCTCGGCCACCCAGGCCCGCCGCGTGTTCGAACGCTCGCTCATCGCCGGCCTGGGCAACGTGACCGACGTGCCCAGCGTGGGCTACAACCTGCGCTCGATCCGCCACTCGGCCTCGGCCTTGCGCGAGCGGCTGTCCAAGGAACACTGGAACGTGATCGTGCGCGCTGAAGAAGAGTTCTTCGACCGCTGCGCCGAGAACGCCAAGGACGGCGATTTTTCGCCGCTCGAAGCGCTGCGCCTGCTGGAAGACACCAGCACCCACATGGCCGCCATGACCGGCGCCCAGACCGACCGCATGACGCGCGACGACGGCTGGCGCCTGCTCAGCATCGGCCGGCACATCGAACGCCTGGGCTTCCTGTCGTCGGCGCTGCTGCGCGGCTTCACCGCCGGCTCGATGGCCACGACCGGCGGCTTCGAAGCCATGATCTCGCTGTTCGACAGCAGCATCACCTTCCGCGCGCAGTACCAGCAGAGCCGCGACATCACCGCGTTGATCGACCTGCTGGTGCTCGACCGCGACAACCCGCGCGCACTCGGCTGGGTGGCCCACACCTTGCGCGGCCGCCTGGCCAAGCTCGGCGGCAGCGCGCCCACCGTGCTCAGCCCGCTGGCGCTCACCGTGGTCAACCCCGCCGAATGGGACCTGGCCCGCATCAGCCAGCCCGACGCGGCCGGCCGCTACGCCCTGCTCGAAGACCTGCTCGACCAGACCACCGACTGCGCCTACGACATCTCGGACGAGATCGGCTCGATCTACTTCACGCATTCGCGAGAGTTGAAGCAAAGCGTGGGAGCCTGAGGATGCGGCCCACGCGAAGGCGCAACTCCTGCCCGCGGCAGGTTAAGCTTTAGCCATGCAATTGCAGATCACCCACGAAACGCACTACCGCTACTCGCCTTCGGTCGAGACGGCGCAGCACATCGCGCATCTGCGCCCGCTGACCACCGCGACCCAGCAGCTGCTGAACCACTCGCTCACGATCTCTCCCGCGCCGGCGCAGCAGACCCAGTCGCTCGACGTCTACGGCAACATGCGGTCGTTCTTTTCGCTGCAGGCGTCACATGACGCGCTGAGCGTGGTGGCCGACAGCCTGGTCTCGACCAGCGTCGCGCCGCCGCCGCGCAGCAGCATGGAATGGGAAGAAGCCCGCGAGCGTTTTCGCTACCGCGCGGGCGGCAGCTTCAACCCGGCTTCGGAGTTCGTCTTCGCCTCGCCGTATGTGCCGCGCCACGTCGACTTCGCCGCCTATGCCCGGCCGAGTTTCGGCACCGGCGTGCCACTGCTGATGGCCGCGCGC
>JAQGMQ010000209.1 GCA_028292305.1 Rhodoferax sp. | reverse complement strand
GCCCACCGTGGCCCTGATCCGCGGCACGTCGGCCGATGAAGACGGCTATGTGAGCATGGAACACGAGGCCACGGCACGCGAAGACCTGTCGATGGCGCAGGCCGTGCACAACGCCGGCGGCACCGTGATCTGCCAGGTCAAGCGCATCGTGCGGCGCGGCACGCTGCATCCGCACATGGTGAAGATCCCCGGCTTCCTGATCGACCATTTCGTGGTGGTGCCCGAGCAGATGCAGACCTACACCACGCGCTACGACCCGGCCCGTTGCGGCGAGGTCACCGTGCCCAGTTCCAGCATCGCGCCCGACCCGCTGGACGCGCGGCGCGTGGTGGCCCGGCGCGCGGCCTTCGAGCTGCGCCCGCGCGACGTGGTCAACCTGGGGGTCGGCATCTCGGCCATGATCCCGAACGTGGCCGCCGAGGAAGGCATCGAAGACCAGCTGACGCTGACGGTGGAGTCGGGTGTGGTGGGCGGCGTGCCCGGCCATGCCCGCGAATTCGGCACCGCGGTGAACCCGCGCGCCATCCTCGACCAGTCCTACCAGTTCGACTTCTATGACGGCGGCGGCCTGTCTTGCGCGTTCCTGTCGTTCGCGCAGGTGGACGTGGAAGGCAACGTCAACGTGACCCGTTTCGGCCAGCGTTACGACGGCGCGGGCGGCTTCATCAACATCACGCAGAACACCCAGCGCCTGGTCTTCAACGGCTCGCTCACCGGGGGTGACTTCGACATCGGCGTGGCAGACGGCGCGCTGGCCATCCGCCGCGACGGCGCGTTCCAGAAGTTCGTGCCGGCCGTGGGCCAGATCAGCTTCTCGGGCAAGCTGGCCCGCGCGCAGGGCCGCCAGGTGACCTTCATCACCGACCGCGCCGTGTTCGAACTCGAGGCCGACGGCCTGGTGCTGACCGAGGTCGCGCCCGGCGTGCGGCTGCAGCAGGACGTGCTCGACAAGATCGGCTTCGCGGTGCGTATCAGCGATCACCTGAAGCCGATGGACGCGCGCATCTTCAGGCCCGGCCCGATGGGGATGCGTGAGAAGTTCCTGGCGCAACCCGTGCGCCAGCATGCGCGGAGCCACGCATGAGCGGCGTCGACATCTACTACGAGGACGTGGTGCTCGGCGCCGAGATGCGCAGCGCCAGCCACACCGTGACGGTGGACGACATCCGCCGCTTCTGCGACCTCACGCACGACCACCATCCGCTGCACACCGACGCAGCCTATGCCCGGTCGCGCGGCTTCCCCGGCGTCATTGCCCACGGGCTCTACGGCGTGGCCTTGATGGAAGGCCTGAAGACCGAGATGAAGATCTACGAGAACAGCTCCATCGCTTCGCTCGGCTGGGACCGGGTGCGGTTTTTGCAAGCCGTGGTGGCCGGCGACACGGTGACAGTGGTGTTCCGCTTCGAACACAAGCGCCTGTCCAGCAAGGGCGGGCGCGGTGTGGTCACCGAGTTCATCCAGTTGCTCAACCAGCGTGACGAGCCGGTGATCGAGGCGCACCACACGGCCCTGGTGTTGTGCCGCGCGGTCGTCCCGGCCTGAATCCATCCAAGTTTCCGCATCCCGTTTTCATTTTTTCATTCAACGAAAGATCTCCATGAAGCTGACCCGATTGATGAGTGTTCTTCTCCTCGGTGCCGCATGCGGCACGGCCTTTGCGCAGAGCTGCGCGCCCAAGGTGTCGGCCGAACATCTGGTCGCGCCCGGCAAGCTGCAGATGTCGATCAACCCGACGCTGCCGCCACAGCAGTTCGTCGACGAAAAGGGCGAGCTGCAGGGCCTGAACGTCGAGCTCGGCCGCGCCATCGCCCAGAAGATGTGCCTGGAGCCGGTGTTCCTGCGCATGGACATGCCGCCGATGATTCCGGCGCTGCAGGCCGGCCGTTTCGACATGATCAACACCGGCATGTTCTGGACCGAAGAACGCAGCAAGCTGCTGTTCATGATCCCTTATGCGCAGCAGGCGTTGAGCGTGTACACCGTGCCTACCAGCAGCTTCAAGATCACCAAGTTCGAAGACCTGGCCGGCCACGTCGTCGGCATCGAAACCGGCACCTACCAGGAACGCAAGTCGCGTGAGTTCAGCGCCGAGATGGTCGCCAAGGGCCTGAAGCCGGTCGACTTCCGCACCTTCGCCACGGCGTCGGAAACCACCGCGGCGTTGCGCGCCGGCCAGTTGGAAGCCGGCATCAACATCGACGAGACCGCCACCGTGTTCGCCGAACGCGGCCTGGCCAAGGTCTGGATCAGCGGCCTGAACGGCACCGACATCACCGTGGGTTACCGCGACAAGGCCGTGGCCACCGCCGCCGCTGCCGCGCTGACCGAGCTCAAGGCCGAAGGCACCTACGACAAGCTGTTCGACAAGTTCAAGATGACGCGCCTGAAGGACGTCACCAGCTTCGCCATCCGCGGCCCCGGCCCGGCGGCCAAGTAAACAGGAACGGGGCGGGCCATGTTCGACTTCAATGCCTATCTGCACTACCTGGTCAACCCCTTCCTGCTTGGCGGTGTCGGGATCACCATCGGGCTGACCCTGGTCACCATCCTCATTGGCATGGTGCTGGCCCTGCCGCTGGCCCTGGGCCGCATGTCGAGCAGCCCCTGGTTTTCGGCGCCGGCGCGGTTCTATGTATGGGTGTTTCGCGGCACGCCGCTGCTGGTGCAGATCGTGCTGATCTACGCTGGCCTGCCGCAGTTGGGCATCCGCTTCGACGTGATGACTTCGGCCGTGCTGGCGCTGAGCCTGAACGAAGCGGCGTACCTGTCGGAGACCATCCGCTCGGGGTTCTCGGCCATCGCCAAGGGCCAGATCGAAGCCGCCAAGGCGCTGAGCCTGTCGCGCATCGCCACCCTGCGCCTGGTCACGCTGCCGCAGGTGATCCGCATCATCATCCCGCCGCTGGGCAACTCGGTGAACGGCCTGCTCAAGGCCACGTCGCTGGCCTCGGTGATCTCGATGGAAGAACTCATGCGCCGCAGCCAGGTGCTGATGCAGACCAAGTTCGAAACGCTGGAACTGTATTGCGTGGCCGCCACCTTCTACCTGGTGCTGACCACCGTGTGGGACCTGGTGCAGGTGCGGCTGGAGCGGCACTACGGCAAGGGTTATGCGCAGGAGAAACGCGTGGTGCGCATGCCGCAGGCGGCGGCCGCGGTGTAGCCGTGCGCGGGCCGGCGAAGGCGCTGCGGGGTTGATCGGCTTCGGGGTGGCGAGCCGCAGAAGAACGCGGTGGCGGTTATATCGTGGGGGACCTTGCGAAAACCGTCACTGTCGACCTAAACTCGTGTCCCACCCTTTCGCGGCCTTTCCCGAATGCCACTAGAACCGAAGATCGATGTGCTGGTTGTCGACGACGTTGCCGACGCCGCGCAGTCGCTTGCGCTGCTGCTCGAGGCAGACGGCTATGAATCGCGCATCGCGTTGAGCGGCGAGGCGGCCATGGCCGCTTTGGAACAGTACCAGCCGCTGTGCGTGTTTCTGGATTTCCAGATGCCGGGCATGGACGGGCTGGAGCTGGCCAGGCACATCAAGCAAAAATTCGGCGACGACGTGGTGCTGGTCGCCTACACCGGCATGGCGGAGTCCAACGCGCGGGTCAACGAAGCCTTCGCCGTGGTCGACCACTATTTCATCAAGCCGATCCCCCAGGCCGAGCTGCGCAAGCTCTTTCCGCCCAAGTCGAAGGGCGACCCGGGCTGAGCTGCGCCGGTACTGGCGGGACCGGCGGTGCTTACGCCAGCCGAGGCCCTGCGGGCTTTCGGCCTGGCTTGCCGTGCAGCACCTGCTGCAGCAGTTGATCCAGCACTTCCACATCCACCGGCTTGGCCAGATGCGCCATGAAGCCGGCCTTCTGGCTGGAGCTGCGGTCGCTGTCCTGGCCGTAGCCGCTCACGGCGATCATGGCCGGCGGCTTGCCCAGCGTTCGCCTCACTTCGTCGGCCACCTGGAGGCCGCTGAAATCGGGCATGCCGATATCCAGCAGCACGGCCGCGAAGGCGCGCGTCTTCACGGCCTCCAGCGCCTCTGCGCCGCCGTAGGCGACGACGGTCTGGTAGCCCAGTGATTCGAGGATCATGGACAACGTGTCGGCCGAGTCGTGGTTGTCGTCCACCACCAGCACCGTCTGCGTAGCTTCGTCTTTGTCCATCGACTGCCCGGCCAGGAGCCGGGGCGCCGCCACGACCGGGATCTGCAGCAGAAATTCGGCACCCTCGCCGGGCCGGCCGGTGCTGAAGGCGCTGACGCTGCCGCCATGCAGCGACACCAGTTGCTGCACCAGGCTCAAGCCCAGTCCCAGGCCGCCGAGCGAGCGGCCGCTGTCCTGTTCGCCCTGCACAAACAGATCGAAGATGGTGTTCAACTGGCCGGGCGCGATGCCGGGCCCGTCGTCCTTCACCAGGACCTCCGCGTTCGGGCCGACGGTCAGAATGCGCGCGCTGATGTGGCCACCCATCGGGGTGAACTTGACGGCGTTGTGCAGCAGGTTCGACAGGATCTGCAGCAGGCGCGCGGTATCGCCCATGACCCACACATCCGCATCGCCGGGAAAGACCTCGACCACATGGCCCTTCTGGTCGCTCAGCGGCTGCACGGTTTCCAGCGCGTGGTGCAGCACGTCGCGCAGCAGCACCGGCTGCAGCTCGAGGTGGATCTTGCCGCTGGTGATGCGGCCCACGTCCAGCAGGTCGTCGACCAGGCGGGTCAGTTGCTGCAGCTGCCGGGCAATGATTTCGCGCGAGACCCGCAAGACCTTGGAGGGTTCGGCTTCGCGTTCCAGCAGGGCCACCGCGTTCGAGATCGGCGCCAGCGGGTTGCGCAGCTCGTGGCCGAGCATCGCCAGGAAATGGGTGATGCGCCGCCCTTCGTCCTCGAGCGCGCGCACCCGCCGGCGCTCGGTCAGGTCGCGGGTCACCTTGGCAAACCCGCGGTGGACGCCGGTGGCGTCGTGCAGGGCCGTGATCACCACGCTGGCCCAGAACCGCGTGCCGTCCTTGCGCACGCGCCAGCCCTCGTCCTCGAAACGGCCGTCGCGCAGCGCGCGGCGCAGCTCCTCGGCAGGCCAGCCGCGCGCCATCAGGTCCGGTGGATAGAACACCGAGAAATGCTTGCCGATGATTTCCGACGCCTCATACCCCTTGTTCTGCTGCGCGCCGCGGTTCCAGCTGATCACATAACCGCCCGGGTCGAGCATGAAGATCGCGTAGTCGTGCACCCCTTCGACCAGCAGGCGGAACCGTTCCTCGCTGTGCCGCAACAGCTCCTCCTGGCGCCGGCGTTCGCTCAGGTCGCGGGTGATCTTCGAGAAGCCGATCGGTGCCCCGTCCTCGCCATCGAGCCGGGTGATGACGATGTTGGCCCAGAACCGCGTGCCGTCCTTTCGCACGCGCCAGCCTTCGTCTTCGATCCGCCCGGCGGCGCGGGCCACCCGCAGCTCCTGTTCGGGCCAGCCCTTTTCGATCAGCTCCGGCGGATAGAAGGCCGTGATGTGCCGCCCCAGCACCTCATCCGCCTCATAACCTACAAGCTTTTGCGCGCCCGCATTCCAGCTGATCACCAGCCCGTTGAGATCGATGAAGAAGATCGCATAGTCCGTAACCGTGGCCACCATCTGCCGGTAGTGGCTGTCCTGCAGGGTCTGCGCGGTCAGGGGAAGTTGTGGGCTCATGCGGTGGGAGGCTGGCGGCAGGTTGGGGAGCTCCATTATGGGGAGCAAACGCGGTTGGCGGTGGCGGTGGCGAGGTGGCGCCTGTGGCGAAGTCGTTCGACTATTGAAATTGAATTGACTTGTATATGCGCACCATCTAGTGCCAATGCCATGGCGGGGCATCTGAGCCCCCCACCACCGTGGCGTTGGTGCATCTTTCACAGGATTTCCAGCATTCACGGTGACTTATAGCCAGCTGGATCGCTACCATGGTTGAGCCGCTGTAACCAGGCTTTGCCTTCACGGTGATCACCTGCGTCAGGTCTCCGTTTGGTCCAGGCCATGGACATCCCATCAGAACTGTAAAAATGAAAAAATTTGTTGGCAATGCGCTATGCCTTTGCGCCCTGAGTCTGCCCTTCTCGTTTCACGCTGGCTCAGGCTGGGCTGGCGTGATTGCAGGAACGGGTGACCAGCCGAGCAACACGTTGCTCGGTCGTACCGACGCCGTTGGCTTCTCGGTCGGGGAGAGTGGTGCTGGCCATGCCTTGGTCGTGCCTTACTACTCGGTGCAAAACGGCCAGATGTCGGTCCTGCATCTGGTCAATACAGACATCGCCAATGGCAAGGTCGTGAAGCTGCGTTGGCGCGGTGCAAGCAATGGCGACAGTGTGTTCAGCCTGCAGGTGCTGCTGTCGCCAGGGGATGTATGGACCGCCGCCGTGACTGCCGGTGCCGACGGCGTGGCGCAGTTGACCACCGCTGACCACAGCTGCACGTACCCGAAGCTGACGCCTGGGCAGAACGAGGCGTTCCTGGTTGGCCGGGTGAATCCGCTGCCGGCCGAAAGGGTGCCCGAAAAAACCCGAGAAGGCATGGTTGAAGCCGTTGTCATGGCCGACATCCCTTCGCCGGCCGCAGGCGCCCAGGGCAGTGCGTTGTACGTAACGACCCGCCAGGTCAACGGGGTCATCGCGTGCGCGCAAGACGTGCTTGGCGCGGCACTTCTAATGGACACCACCAGTGAAAGCGTCGCGGCAGGCAGAGGCTTCGCCGCTCCGACGGGTGGCGTGGCCGGCACCTGGTACATCATCGATGTGCCGGGCTCCACCACCTTCTCGGGCAACGCCACCGCCATTCGCGCGATCAACAGCGCGGGCAAGACAGCCCGGGGCAACTACCTTGTGTTTCCCCAGACTGACGATGCGGTGCCAAGCCCCGAGACGTTGACGGCCGACCCCGTGCTGGCCTCGGCCGGATTTGCCAGCCGCGTCAAACACGCGGATGGCAGCACGGCGCAGCCGACCACCGCACCCGTGGTCGTGGCGCGCTTCCATGATCTGCCGGACCTGTCGACGCCGTACTACCTGCCGGCATCGACCGTGAACGCGCGCGCGCAGGCCGGTCAATTGACGCAACTGCTCGCCACGGTCAACGTCAAGAACCAGTATGCGAAAGACCCTTCGATCAACGCCAAGACCGACTGGGTGGTTTCAATGCCGACCAAGCGCTACAGCGTCGGCCAAGACTATGGCAGCGCCGACGTGAGCCAAGCCAGGGTGTTCTCGGTGCTGCCCACCGGCAGCGGTCAAGCGCAGGCCTTTCATTCGGAAAATTCGCAATTGGCAGTGTCCGGTGACGGGGTCTGTCAACGGTATGTCTTGGACAAACGGTTCGATCGCGAGGCGGCCGCCATGGGCCCTCCGCCGGTGTTCATGGGCCCTGACGACTCTGCCCATCCCAAGGTCTGCGGCGTGTTGAGCGTCGTCTCTTTTGAACAAACCGGAAACTCGGCCCTTGCCTCGAGCTTGAGCCGCGTCAACGTCTCCGCGGATGGCATGAATGGCTGGGTACAACTTGCCGGGCCATCGACAGATCCCGTGCCGGTGATTGGCGCCGCCTTCCTGAAGCTGACGAATCCGAATGCGCAGCCCGGCGTTGCAGCCAACTATGGCCTCGTGTTCCGCCACCTGCTTACGCGCCCTTGAGCTCAGTGCGCCCGATCCACAGTGCCCAATAGCGATAGACGAAAACCATGAAAATAACCATCCACTATGTGTTGTGGCTTTGCGCCTTGGCCAGCCTGACCGGTGCCAGTTCCGCCGGCGTCATCGTCGGCACCGGCGATCAGCCGACCAGCGACGTGCTGGGCCGTACCGACGCCATGGGCTTCGAGGTCACCGACAGTGGCGCGGGCCACACCTTGATCGTGCCCTACTACACCGTTCAGAACCAGCAGCTCAGCGTGCTGCACCTCGTGAACACGGACACCGCCAACGGCAAAGTGGTCAAGCTTCGTTTTCGGGGGGCGAGCAATGGCGACAGCCTGTTAAGCCTGCAAGTCCTGCTGGCCGCTGGGGACGTGTGGACGGGGGCACTTGCTGCGGGGGCAGACGGCCGCGCCCAGATCATCACCGGCGACCTGAGCTGTACCTATCCGCGTTTGCTGCCGGGCGTGAGCCAGCCCTTCTTGACGGAGCGTCTCAATCCGGCTTTGGCCGCGCCGGCGCTGGCTGCGCAAACCCGCGAGGGCAGCATCGAAGCCTTCGTGACGGCTGACATTCCTGCCCCTGCTTCTGGCGCGCCGGACGGCACGGCGTCGGCGCTGTACACGACGATCCTCCACACCAACGGCGTGCCACCTTGTGCCGACTCGGTCCTGAGTGCTGCGCTTATGCATGACACCGAAAGCGAAAGTGTTGCCGCCAGCCGTGGCTTCGCTACGCCCACCGGCGGTGTGGCGGGTACCTGGTACATCCTCGACGTGGTCGGCTCGACAACGTTTTCGGGCGACGCCACCGCCATCCGTGCCATCAACAGCGCGGGCAAAACCGCACGTGGCAACTACCTTTTATTTCCGCAGTCGGCCGACGCGGTGCCCAACCCCGAGCGGTACACGGCAGACCCGCTCTTGGTTTCCGCGGGCTTGGCGAGTCGCGTCAAGCAAATGGACGGTTCGACTTCGCAGGCAACCACGGCGCCCGCCGTCGTTGCGCGCTTCCACGATTTTCCGGACTTGTCGACGCCGTATTATTTGCCCGCTTCTGCCGTCAACGCACGCACCACGGCCGGGCAACTGACGCAGCGTCTGGCCACGGTGGACATCAAGAACCAATACGCGATCGACTTCTCGATCTCGGCCAAGACCGATTGGGTGCTGGCCATGCCGACTCGGCGTTACAGCGTCGCCTATGACTACGGCAGCGCCGACATCAACCTGCCTTTGTTGTTCTCGGTGCTGCCGACTGGTGGCATCGAACCTCAGCTCTTTGGCACGTGGAACTCCAGTGCCATCAACGGAGTGTTGTGCTACGGATTTCAGGTGTTGCTGGCTGATCGCGAAGGGCGAACAACGGTTCCCACCACCGATCTCTTTGCAAAGACATACCGCAATATCTGCGGCGTGGTGGGCGTGCTCTCTATATTTGATCCGGGCAACTCGGTTCTTTCGGCCTCTATCACCCGTACCAATCACGACTGGAACTATGTGAATGGGTGGGCTACCGTATTCATGGATGGCTATCGCAACGCGCCTGTGATCGGCTCCGCGTTCATGAAGCTGACAAATCCGAACGCCACGCCCGGCGTCGTTGGAAACTACGGCCTGACATTTCCCCACATGCGCACGGCGCCCTGAGAAATGGGCGGTGTGACCCTGCGGTCGACATGTCGAGATGTCGGCAGTGGGATTTCCGGGTTTCGCAAAATGACGGCCTCGCGCCATTCATGCAAGCGCTTGCCGGAGTCAGCCAAGGACAACCAGCGCCCGCGGCCGCCCTACAGCAGCAGATCCAGATTGGCCCGCGCGATCGGGTGCGCGCTCTCATAAGCCCGCGCGGCGCGCAGCACCAGTGCATCGCCGAACATCGGCCCCACCAGTTGCAGGCCGATCGGCAGGCCGTCGCTGGTCAGGCCGCAGGGCAGGCTGCAGGCGGGCTGCTGGGTCAGGTTGAACGGGTAGCTGAACGGCGTCCAGCCGAGCATGGACTCGGCCGTCATCGGTGCCACGCCAGCGGGGCGCGCGTCGAACGCGGGCACCGACACGGCGGGGGTCAGGATCAGGTCGTACTGCTGCATGAACTGGCGCATGTGCGAACCGAGCGCGCCGCGGCGCTGGTGCAGTTGCTGCACGTCGAGCGTGGACAGCCGTGCGCCGAGCGCGGCCTGGGCGCGGAAGTCCGGGTCGGTCAACGCCTGTTGACTGGCCGACAGCCCGCTCCACACGCTGTACGCGCCTAAAAACCACAGGCCGGTGCTGATGTCCAGCGGATCGTCGAAGCCCGGGTCGACCAGCTCGACGATGGCACCCTGTTCCTCGAACGCCAGCGCCGCGGCGCGCACGGCGGCGGCGACTTCGAGGTGCACGTTCTTCGCGTAGCCGAGCGTGGGTGAATAGGCGATGCGCAGGCCGCGCACGCCGTCGTTCAGGCCTACGGTGTAGTCGCGTGCGTCGAAGGGCAGGGCGGTCCAGTCGCGGGCGTCGGGCTGCTTCAACACGTTCATCACCAGCGCCGTGTCGAGTACGCTCAGCGTGTGCGGGCCGAGGTGGGCCACCGAGCCGAACGGCGACAGCGGATACGCCGGCACGCGGCCGAAGCTGGGCTTGAAGCCGACGTTGCCGCAGAACGCCGCGGGGATGCGCACCGAGCCCGCGCCGTCGGTGCCGATGGCGATCGGCCCCATGCCGGCCGACACCGCGGCCGAGGCGCCGCCCGACGAGCCGCCGGCCGTCTTGTCCGGGTTCCAGGGATTGCGGGTGATGCCGAAGCGTGGCGAATTGGTCTCGCCCTTGCAGCCGTATTCCGGCGTGTTGGTCTTGCCGATGAGGACCGCGCCGGCCTCGCGCAGGCGCGCGGTGACAGGTGCGTCCACGTCCCAAGGCTGGTTGGCGTCGATGGTGTGGCTGCCGCGCAAGGTGGGCAGGCCCTGGGTCAGGATCAGGTCCTTGATCGACACCGGCACGCCGTCGAGCGGGCCGCAGGGCACGCCGCGCAGCCAGCGGTCTTCGCTGAGTTTGGCGGCGCGGGCCGCCACCTCGGGCGCCTGCAGGGCGAACGCGTTGAGGGTGCCGTCGATGCGGTCCATGCGCGCGAACACGGCGCTGGCCACCTCCACCGGCGAGGCCTGTTTGGTGCGGTAGAGCTGGATCAGATCGGCGGCCGTGTAGTCGGCAAGCTCAAAGCGGGTGGTCATGCGGTGGTCTCCTTTTGGGGCAAAAATTGGGCGTCTTCAGGGGCGGGTGCGGGTGCTCGCCGGCAGGTTCTTCCACGGCAGATCGCCCGGGTCGGCGGCCATCGGGCCGGCGGCCTTGGCGACGATGATCTCGCTGGCGATCGGCGTGAAGTCGGCGCGGAAATGGTTCGAGCTCTTGACGACGATGATGCGCATCGCCTCGGCGTGGATGCCCACCATGCGCAGCAGTTCGCGGTCGAGCAGTTGCTTCTTGCCGCTGGTCACGGCGACCAGCACGCCATCGATTTCCAGGCAGGCGCAGGGGCCGAGCTGCACTGTCAGGCCGGTCATCATCGGGCCCTTGAGGGTGACCGTGCCGTCGCTCACGGCGCGCACCTTGAAGGCGCCCTGCACGGGTGGGTCGCTCGGTTCGCCGGTGAAGGTGGGCACGGCCTTGCCGACACCGATGTGCAGCGTGGCGCCGACGCCGGCCGTGCGCGCGGCAGCAGCGGCGGCCGGGTCGAACAGCATGCCCAACGCCACCTGCCCCGGGAAGCGGCGCCCCGCCTCCTGGCGCAGCAGCGCATGCAGCAGGCCGGTGGTGTTGCTGTCGCCGCCGGCGCCGGGGTTGTCCTGGGTGTCGGCCAGCACCACGGGCTGGCCGGTGCTGCTGGCCAGGGCCATGGCCTTCTGCACGGCCTCGGCCGCGGGCAGGGTGGTGGTGCGCCACTGTTCGGGTGGCGACACGCGGGTGTAGAGCTGCTCCACCGCGGCCTCGGCGCGCTCGCCGTAACCCCATGCCATCGGTGCACATTCGTCGAAGTCGGCCGCGGGGAAGGCCATGCAGAAACTCATCACCGTGCCGTAGTGGTCGTCGAGTTCAAGCAGCTCGCCGTACAGGCTTTTGGCCGGTTCGAGCCAGGTGCTTTGCGCGTTCAGCGGAATCAGGAACGGCAGGCGTTTGTGGTGCAGCGGCTCGCGCCGGCCGAGCTGCATGCGGCGCGCCAGCAGCGTTGCCGCCAGCTCGCCGGTGGCGGCCATGTCCACGTGCGGATAACTGCGGTAGGCCACCAGCGCATCGGCCTCGCGCAGCATGCGCAGCGTGACGTTGGCGTGCAGGTCGAGGCTGGCGACGATGGGCAGGTCGGGCCCCACCAGCTTGCGGATGCGCGTGATCAGCTCGCCTTCGGTGTCGGCCACGTGTTCGGCCACGGCCGCGCCGTGCAGGTCGAGGTAGACCGCGTCGAAGTCGGCGCGGGCCACGTCGGCCAGGATCGACGCGGCCATGCGTTCGAACGCGTCTTCGGTCACGTACGACGACGGGATCGCGCCGCACCAGCTGCTCGGCACCAGTTGCCAGCCCTTGGTGCGGGCCGCGTCGATGAAGCCGCCGATGGGGATGTTCACGCCGGTCAGCTGGGTGAGCATGGCCTGGCCGTGCACGAACGCGGGGAACGAATCGCCGCGGTTGAAGGCGGCCCAGTCGGCCTTGGTGGGGGCGAAGGTGTTGGTTTCGTGCTGGTAGCCGGCGACAAGAATTTTCATGGAGAGCTTGCGGAGATATTGGGGGGAGCGGCCTGCAGCAGTTTGCGGGTGTAGTCCTGCTGCGGATGGGCGTAGAGGTCGGCGGTCAGGCCCTGTTCGACGATGTGGCCATGGTGCATCACGATCACGCGGTCGCACAGCTGCGCGGCCACCCGCAGATCATGCGTGATGAACAGCAGGCCCAGGCCGAGTTCGTCGCGGATGTCGCGCAGCAGCGTGAGGATCTGCGCCTGCACACTCACGTCGAGCGCGCTCACCGCTTCGTCGGCCACCAGCACCCGCGGGCGGCAGGCCAGCGCGCGGGCGATGGCGATGCGCTGGCGCTGCCCGCCCGAGAACTGGCTCGGGTAGCGCTGCAGGCTCTCGATGGGCAGGCGCACCTTGGCCATCAGGTCGGCGGCCAGCGCCAGGGCTTCGGTCGGGCTGGCCCCGAAATTCACCACCCCTTCGACGATGGAGTCGCCCACCTTGCGGCGCGGGTTGAGCGAGCGGTTCGGGTCCTGGAAGACGACCTGCACCTGCGACCGCAGCGGCCGTAGCGCGCCCTCGCCAAGCTGGGCCACGTCGGTGTCGCCCCACATAACCCGGCCCTCGGTCGGCGCGATGAGGCGGATCAGGCAGCGCGCCAGGGTCGACTTGCCCGAGCCCGATTCACCCACCACGCCCACCGTTTCGCCGGCGCGCACGGCCAGCGTTGCGGCCTGCAGCGCCTCGGTTGCGCGCGCTCGGCCGAGCCAGTCGCGGCTGTTGTACGTCTTGCCCACGGCCTCGCCGCGCAGCAGTGCCGGCCCGGTGGGCGTGGGCCGTGCGGGCGGCGGCTTCATGCTGGGCACGGCGTCGAGCAGCATGCGGGTGTAGGCCGCCTTCGGGGCGTGCAGCACCTCATGCACGGCGCCGTATTCGACAGCCTGGCCCTGGTGCATGACCAGCACCTCGTCGGCGATCTCGGCCACCACGCCCATGTCGTGGGTGATGAACAGCACGGCGCTCTGCAGCGCGCCGGGCGCGTCATAGGCCGCGTTCGACTGCAGCTCGGCGATCAGCTTCAGGATCTCTTTTTGCGTGGTCACGTCGAGCGCGGTGGTGGGTTCGTCGCAGATCAGCAGCGCGGGCTTGAGGATCAGTGCCATCGCGATCACGATGCGCTGGCGTTGCCCGCCCGACAGCTGGTGCGGGTAGCTGCGCACCATGCGCGCGGGCTCGGGCAGGCGCACCCGGTCGAGCATGTCGAGCACTTCCTTTTGCCGGCGCGCTGCCGGCCAGCGGGTGTGGGCCCTGAGCAGTTCGTCGATCTGCCGGCCGCAAGTCATCACCGGGTTCAGTGCGGTCATCGGCTCCTGGAACACCATGCCCATCGCCTTGCCGCGCAGCTGGCGCAGCC
>JAQGMQ010000201.1 GCA_028292305.1 Rhodoferax sp. | reverse complement strand
GACATGCTGTCCAGCGTGCCGTCTTTCTTGGCGTTGGCGATGATTTCATTGACCTTGGTCTTCAGCGCTTCCTCGCCCTTGGCAACGCCGACGAAACACGGGCTGTCCTTCAGCAACAGCTTGAATTCGGCATTCAACTGCGGGTTGCGCGTGATCATCTCGGCGGCTACGGCGCCGCTGGCGGCGATGGTCTGGGTCTGGCCGGCGACGAAGGCGGCGATGGTGGCGCTGTTGTCTTCGAAGCGGCGGTATTCGAGCGAAGCCGGGGCCACCTTGGCAAGTTCCTGGTCTTCCATGGCGCCGCGGGTGGTGGCCACGGTCTTGCCGGCCAGGTCGGCGAACGTTTTGATGTTCAGGCTTTTCGGCCCGAACACGCCCTGGAAGAACGGCGCATAGGCGGAGGTGAAGTCGATGACTTTCTCGCGCTCGGCGTTCTTGCCCAGGGTCGAGATCACCAGGTCGGCCTTGTTGGTCTGCAGGTAGGGGATGCGGTTGGCGCTGGTGACGGGCAGCAGTTCGACCTTCACACCGAGGCGCGCGCCGATCAGTTCGGCCATGTCGATGTCCAGGCCCATGGGCTTCATGGTCTTGTCGACCGAGCCGTAGGGCGGGTAGTCTGTGGGAATGGCGATGCGGATGGTCTTCGACTTCATCACGTTGTCGAGGGCGCTTTGCGCGTGGCCGACGCCCGCGGTGAGCAGGGCGGCGACACAGAGGGCGAAATGGCGTTTGGAAAGTTTCACGGGGCGGGGTCCTGGGTAAAAGATGGGATGAACGAGGTAATACGAGGTAATGCAAATGCCGTGCCTGCGCCTGGCAAGCCCTTCGCTCGGCCCGTTGCCGACCCCCGCCTAAATCAGCTGACGCATCGCCTGCGCCGTCTCCCGCAATACCGGCAACACGCGCGCCACCGCGTCTTCGCTCGCCTCGTGGCCCATCGGCATGGTCACGTTCAGCGCGCCGAGCAGATCGCCATGCCGGTCGCGCAGGCCCACGGCGATGCCGCGGGTGCCGAGTTCCATCTGCTGCTCCGACATCGACCAGCCCTGCGCGCGGATGCGGGCCAGCTCCAGCACCAGCCGTTCCTTGCTGACGATGGTGTGCGAGGTGAAGGCCTTGAGGGTGTGGCCGGCGAGCCATTGTTCGAGCCAGTCGGGCTCGCGTTGCGCAAGCAGCAGCATGCCCGAGGCGGTGACTTCGGCCTGTACCCGCGCGCCCAGCACGTAGCCGGTGTTCATGGCGCGGTTGGCGCCGTTGCGGGCGATGTAGACGATCTCGTCGCCATCGAGCACAGCCACGTAGGCGTTCTCTTGCGTGCCGGCGGTCACACGCTGCAAAAACGGCTGCACGATGCGCGGCAGCCGCGCCGATTCAAGATACGACTGGCCCAGCCGCAGCACGCGCGGGGTGAGCCAGAACAGTTTGCCGTCGGTGGCCACATAGCCCAGATGGGCCAGCGTCAACAGGTAGCGGCGGGCGGCGGTGCGGGTCATGCCGCAGCGCTGGCCGGTCTGGCTGGCGGTGAGGCGCGGGTTGGCGTCGTCGAAGGCTTCGATGATGGAAAGGCCTTTTTCAAGCCCGGCGATCCAGTCGCGTTTGTCCAGTTCGGTGGTTGGCGGAGAGGATGGCATGGTTGGCATGGTGAGGATTC
Organism: Rhodoferax sp.; assembly: GCA_028292305.1. GTDB lineage: Bacteria > Pseudomonadota > Gammaproteobacteria > Burkholderiales > Burkholderiaceae_C > Rhodoferax_B. The sequence goes on along the minus strand of JAQGMQ010000201.1, from coordinate 5,586 downwards.
TTGCCAGCTGGCGGGTCCGCGAAAGTTGGTGGTTACCCCGGCTTCGTGCGATTATCGAACGAAGCCGTTCGTTCATCGCACGAAAATGCATAAAAATTCTTTCGTAATTTGTTGCAGATCGCTAAAGTCCAGCCCCAGACACCGCCCAATGAACGATCAGCGATCATCCATGACCTCCACCTCTGCACAAACGCCTGCCGTGAACGGCAAGACCGACGTCTTCCTGATCCTCGGGGATCCGGTGGAGCAGGTGCGTGCGCCGGAGTCGTTCAATCTGATTTTTGCGACCCTGGGCATCAACGCGGTGGTGGTGCCGGCGCATGTGGCCGCCGCCGACGTGCTGAACTTCGTCAAGACGGTGTTCGCCGCGCGGAACGTCAAGGGCCTGCTTTTGACGATCCCGCACAAGTCGGTGGTGATGCCGCTGCTCGCATCGGCCGGCCCGCTGGCCAAGGTGGCCGGCGCGGTGAATGCCCTGCGGCTGAACGCCGACGGCACGCTCCAAGGTGATCTTTTCGACGGCGAGGGCCTGGTGTCGTCGCTCAATTATTACGGCATGGTGTATGCCGGCCGGCGGGTGTTGGTGCTGGGTGCCGGCGGCGGCGCGGCGGCCATCGGCGCTTCGCTGGTCGGCGCGGGCTCCAGCGTGGCGCTGGGCGCAGCCAGCGAACTGGCGTTCTACGACCCGATGCCCGGCAAGGCACAGGAACTGGCCGACCGCCTGGCGGGCTACAGCAGCGCCGTGTCGGCCGCCGCCAGCAACGACCCGGCCGGCTACGACCTGGTGATCAATGCCACGCCGCTCGGCCTGAAGACCAGCGATGCGATGCCGTGTGACCCGGGCCGGGTTGCGCCCCACGCCGCGATGATGGACATCCTGATGAAGAACCAGCCGACCCCCTGGGTGCGGGCTGGCCGGGCGCGCGGGCTCAATGCCCAGCCCGGGTTCGAAATGATGATCCAGCAGGCCGACCTGTACCTGCGCTTCTTCGGTCTGCACGATGCGGCCGCGCTGGTGCAGCGCGATGCCACCTTTGTCCGTCAAGCCATCTACCCGGCCGAGCTTGCCGATGAAATCCACCGTTCCCGGCCACCAGACCTTGCGGCGTCTGGACTTCCTGCACCGACGGCCCCGTAGCGCGCAACCCAGCTTTTTTACCCCAGAGGAGACTAGACCATGCAAAAACGATTCGCCCTTCAACTCATCGCCGCCTGCGCCCTGGCGACCAGCGCGCTCAGCGGCTTTGCCCAGCAGACGATCAAGATCGCGGGCATCGTCGAACTGTCCGGCCCGGGCACGACGTCGGGCACCTTCTTCAACAACGGTGCGCTCCTGGCCGTGAAGGAAATCAACGCCGCGGGCGGCATCCTCGGCAAGAAGATCGAATACAACGCGAACGACACCCAGAGCAACCCGGGCGTCGCCAAGGGCCTGACGCAAAAGGCCGTGGACCAGGATGTGTTCGCGATCTTCGGCCCGGTGTTCTCTGGCTCGATCATGGTCAGCATGGCCGAAAGCCGCCGCGCCGAGATCCCCAACTTCACCGGCGGCGAGGCCGCGGCCATCACCCAGCAGGGCAACCCCTATGTGTTCCGCACCAGCTTCACGCAGGACACGGCCATGCCCAAGGTGGCGCGTTACATGAGCGACACCATGAAGCTCAAGACCATCGCCGTGATCTACGTGAACAACGACTTCGGCAAGGGCGGCCTCGACTCGATCAAGAAGGCGCTGGCCAACTCGCCGACCAAGGTGCTCGGCGAAATCTCCACCGACTCCGGACAGATCGATTTCTCGGCTGCCGTGTTGAAGGCCAAGCAGTTGAATGCCGATGGCTTGTTTGCCTACACCAACGAAGAGGAATCGGCCCGCCTGCTGCGTGAACTGAAGAAGCAGGGCTGGACCAAGCCCGTGGTCGGAGAGACCACGCTGACCGGCCAGAAGGTCATCGAACTCGCGGGTGACGCGGCCAACGGCGCCATCGCCCACGTCGGTCTTACCGTCGACGCGCCGCTGCCCGCGGTGCGCGCCTTCCGCGCCAAGTACGAGAAGGAATACAAGACCATCTCCGACCACAACGGCATGAAGGGCTACTCGGGCATGTACGTGCTCAAGGCGGCGATCGAAAAGGTCGGCAAGCTCGACCGCAAGGCCGTGGCCAACGTCATGCATTCCATCAAGATTACCGCGGCGGAACAGCCGGGCGTGCTGATGGACGTGAGCTTCAATGAAAAGGGCGACCTGGACCGCGACAGCTTCATGGTCGAAGTGAAGAACGGCAAGCAGGAAGTGATTGCCGTGGTGCCGCCGCTCGGCGCCGCTGCCAAGTAACGCCCACCAGAGAAACGCCTGGCCGGGCCGTGTCCGGCCCGGGTTTCTCTTCAACACCTGTTGACCCGACAGGCCCGCGCCCGCCAGAGAGCGGCGCGCGCCTGGCCATCTTGTTCCGCCCCGTGACGCGAGCCCGACCACCATGACCGACTTCCTCCAACTCTTCTTCAGCGGCCTGTCCACCGGTGCCATCTACGCGCTGGCCGCGCTGGGCTTCACCCTGCTGTGGCAGGCCAGCGGCACCATCAACTTCGCGCAGGGCGAGTTCGTGATGTTGCCGGCCTTCATGATGCTGGCCTTCATGAACATGGGCGCGCCGATCCTGGTGAGCTTCGCGCTGAGCGTGGTGCTGGCGGTGGTGGTGCTCGGCTGGCTGTTCAAGCGCGGCCTGGTCGACCCGCTCTTCAAGTACGGGATGATGCCGATCGTGGTGGCCACCATCGGCCTGTCGATCGCCATGCGCAACGGCGTGCGGGCCGGCTTCAGCGCCGAGGCGCATCCGTTCCCCAGCCTGTTCCCGGACAAGCTGTTCAACATCGCCGGCGTGACCATCACCCTGGCGGACTTCGGCACCTTCGCCTTCGCACTGGTGCTGGTGCTGATCACCCAGGCCTTCATCGCCAAGACCGTGACCGGCCGTGCCATGCAGGCCGTGGCGCAGAACACCGAAAGCGCTTCGGTGCTGGGCATCAACGTGCCGCGCATGATCTTCTACACCTTCGCCATCAACGCCGTGCTGGCGGTGGCTGCGGCGATGCTGGTCACGCCCACCTACCTGGCCAAGTTCGACATGGGCGAATCGCTTGGCAACAAGGCTTTCTTCGCGGCCATCATCGGCGGCTTCAACAACTCGCGCGGCGCGCTCCTGGGCGGGCTGATCGTGGGCGTGTGCGAGAACCTGGCCGCGGCCTACATCTCGCCGGCCTACAAGGATGCGGTGGCGCTGGTCATCTTCATGGTCGTGATCCTGTTCAAGCCGCAAGGCCTGCTTGGCAAACGTGTCGAGAGAAAGGTCTGAACGGGCCCGCCCGTCTGGAAACACCATCATGAAGAAATCGACTCTCATCATCTCCGTGCTCGCTGCAGCCCTGCTGCTGATCGTGCCCAACTTCCTGAAGAACTACGGCATCTACCTGCTCACCACCAGGCTGGTGTTCATCAACGCCACCAAGGGGCTGAACCTCACCGTGGGTTACGCCGGGCAGAAATCGCTGGGCCAGGCGGCGTTCTTCGGCATCGGCGCCTACACCGTGGCCATCCTCATGAAGGCCGGCTTCAGCTTCTGGCTGGGCATGCCCGCGGCGGCGCTGATCTGCTTCGTGGTCGGCATCATCCTGGGATTTCCGGCCCTGCGGGTGCAGACCATCTACCTGGCGTTCGCCACGCTGGGCTTCAACACCGCCGTGTGGCTGGTGATGCGCAACGAGGAATGGCTCACGGGCGGTACCTTCGGCATCAACAACATCGCGCGGCCCAGCCTGTTCGGCTATTCGCTCGAGGGCAACCTGCCGTATTACTACTTCGTGCTGGGCATGGCCGTGATCCTGGCACTGCTGCTGGCCGCGCTGTTGCGGTCACCCTGGGGCAAAGCCTTCACCGCGCTGCGCGACAACCCGATCCGGGCCGAAAGCCTGGGGGTGGACATCCGCACCTACACGCTCCTGAGCTTCGCCATCGGCGCGGTGTACGCGGGCATTGCCGGCGCCTTGTTCGCCAGCCTGGTGCAGTTCATCGAACCCGCGCCGTTCACGGTGGCGGCCTCGATCATGATGTACCTGATGGTGGTGGTGGGCGGCCCGGGCTATTTCCTCGGCCCGGTTGTCGGCTCGGCGGTGGGTGTGTTGCTGCCCGAGTGGCTGCGCTTCGCCCAGGCCTGGTACCTGTTCATCTTCGGCGCGGCGGTGGTGCTGCTGATGATCTGGCTGCCCGACGGCCTCCTGAGCATCCCCGAACGCATCCGCGCGCGCCGCCTCGGCAAGGAAGCCAACGCCGCGCGCCAGGCCTCCGGCATCGCCGCACAGGCGGCCGGTTTGTCGGCCGCTACCAACCAGACGGCACAGGACCCGCAGACGGCCAAGCCACGTGACATCCAACCAGGAGAAGCGGCATGATCGCGCCTTTGCTTAAAGTCAAGGATCTGAAGAAGGCCTACGGCGCGATTCAGGCCGTGGGTGGTGTGTCGTTCGAAGTCATGCCGGGGGAGATCTTCGGCGTGATCGGCCCGAACGGTTCGGGCAAGACCACGCTGTTCAACAGCATGCTCGGCCAGATCCGGCCCGACAGCGGCAGCATCGAGCTGAACGGCGAAGACGTAAGCCGCCTCGGCCCGCTGGCGCTGAACCGACGCGGCGTGGGCCGCACCTTCCAGACGCTGCAGGTGTTCGGCAAGATGACGGTTCGCGACAACCTGCTGGTGGCCGCGCAGGAGCACCAGGGCAGCATGTTCGGCCGCATGTTCGCGCCCGGCGACTCGGGCCTGGGCGCCAAGGCCGACGCGCTGATCGACCAGTTCCGCATCCGCCACGTGGCCGACAAGAAGGCCGGCGAATTGAGCTACGGCCAGCAGAAGCTGGTCGACATCGCCATGGCCTTCATGAGCCAGCCGGCGCTGGTGCTGCTGGACGAACCCTGTGCCGGTGTGAACCCGAGCCTGGTCGGCGGCATCTCCACCTTGTTGAAGCAACTGAACCAGCAGCAGGGCGCGAGCAAGAGCAGCTTCGTGGTGATCGAGCACAACATGGACTTCGTAATGGACCTGTGCCACCGCATCATGGTGATGGTCGAAGGCAAGGTGATGGCCATCGGCACACCGGCGGAAATCCGCGGCAACAAGCAAGTCCTTGACGCGTACCTGGGGAACTGATGATGACGAATACTTCCATGCCACACGACACGTGTATCGAGTTCGCCGATGTGGTCGCCGGCTACAAGGATTTCATGATCCTGAACAACCTGTCGTTCAAGGCGCGACGCGGCTCCATCACCCTGCTGCTCGGGCCGAACGGCGCCGGCAAGTCGACGGTGCTGAAGACCTTGTTCGGGCTGTTGAAGCCGAAGCAGGGCAAGATCACGCTCGATGGCGAGGACATCGGCGGCGCGTCGCAAAAGGAACTGCTGGCCAAGGGCATCGCCTTCGTGCCGCAGGGCCGCAACCTGTTCGGCCAGCTCACCGTGTTCCAGAACCTGGAACTGGGCGGCATCACGCTGGGCACCAAGACGACGCATGAGCGCATTCCCGAGGTGCTGGAATTCTT
>JAQGMQ010000190.1 GCA_028292305.1 Rhodoferax sp. | reverse complement strand
GGCCAGCAGCGATTCCATCGTCACCCGCGGCTTCTTGAAGATCGGGTGTGTCCTGGTCGCCGCGACCACCACCACGTCTTCCAGAATCGGGTGCGAAACGGTGGCCGGGTCGCCATCGATGGTCAGGCCGATCAGCACATCGATCTTGCCTTCGCGCAGTTGTTCGCGCAGCTCCCAACTGGGGCCGACCACGATGCTGATCGTCGTCTTGTGGCCGTCCGCCAGGGCCAGGCTGCACAGCTCGGGCAGCAGGTGGTCGGCGGCCACAGGCCCGCTGCCGATGCGCACGTGGCCCGCATGGCCTTGCGCGAATTCCTGTACCTGGCGCACCGCGTCTTCGGCGTTGTTGCGCAGCGTGCGCGCGTGAATCAACAACTGTTCGCCCACCGGCGTGAGCTTGATGCCGCGGCCCTCGCGCTCGAACAGCGGGTGGGCGAAGGCTTCCTCCAGCCGCTGAATGCATTTGGTCAACGCCGGTTGACTGCGCGCCAGATGCTCCGCCGCGTTGCCGAAGTGGCCCATCTCGGCCGCCGTTTCAAAGTACCGCAGATCGCGCAGGTGCAGGTCCATGGGCTTTATCCAATCGCCAAAAGAAATGAGTCGATCAATATTATCGAATAGACCGAATGATTCAAGCTGCGCAGAATTCGCCTCCATCGGCAACGGCCCGGCTTTTCAAGAACGAGACAACATGGCTTTCACGATTTTCGTCACCGCACCCACCTTGGCCCCGGCCGGCCTGCGCATCCTGGAGGAGGCCGGTTGCCGCGTGATCTTCATGCGCGACGGCAACAGCGCGGCCGAGGTCGAGGCCACCCTGGCCGCCGAACCGGTCGACGCGGTGATCTCGCGCACGGTGGCGCTGTCGGCTGCCGCGATCCGTTCCTGCCCGACCTTGAGGGTCATCTCCAAACACGGCGTGGGTGTGCCCAACATCGACGTTGCCGCGGCCACGGCGCTGGCGATCCCGGTGTACGTGACGCCCGGTGCCAACGCCCAGTCGGTGGCCGAGCTCACGCTGGGCCTGATGCTGGCGGCCGCGCGCAAGATCCCGGCGCTCGACGCCGAGCTGCGCGCCGGCCGCTGGACGCGGGCGCAGGACGGCGTCCAACTGGCCGGCCGGCGGCTGGGCCTGGTCGGCTTCGGGCAGATCGGCCAGCGCGTCGCCAAGGTGGCCCTGGCGATGGGCATGGCGGTCCACGCCTTCGACCCTGGCCTGCGCGGCCCGGCGCCGGTGGATGGCGTCATGCTGCACGACACGCTCGACGCCTTGCTGCCGCTGGCGGACGTGCTGAGCCTGCACATTCCGCTGAACCCGCACACCCGCGGTCTCATGGACGCGGCCCGGCTTGGGTTGCTGCCGCGCGGCGCGATCCTGGTCAACACCGCGCGCGGCGAAGTCATCGACGAACCGGCGCTGGTCGCGGCGCTGCGCTCGGGCGCGTTGTTCGCGGCGGGGCTGGACACCATGGCCGTGGAGCCCTTGCCGGCCGACAGCCCGCTCGCGGCCTTGCCCAATGTGGTGCTCACGCCCCACGTGGGTGGCTCGACCGCGGCCGCGCTGGAAGGCATGGCCACCGGCGCAGCCCGCAACGTGCTGGGCTTCCTGACGGGCAACGCCCCCGATCTATCCGCCTGCGTCAATCCGCAGGTGCTTTCCTGAAACGAACCGGAGCATTTCATGAACACCACCCAAGACAACAAGCCGTGGCCAGCGGGCTACCGCATCCATCCACGGGCGGCAGGGCCCGACGCCGAGACCGTGGCCGCCTTCCGTGAGATGCCGGTTGCGGCGATCGGCGATGCGATGAGCCGCAACATCGGCACCGTCGGCCTGCGCCAATACCACGCGAGGCTGGACGCCGTGTTGTGCGGCCCGGCCGTCACCGTGCGCGTGCGGCCCGGCGACAACCTGATGATCCACAAGGCGCTGATGATGGTCGAGCCCGGCGATGTGCTGGTCATCGATGGCGGTGGCGATGTGTCGCAGGCCCTGGTCGGTGGCCTGATCCGCACCACCTGCGTGGCCAAGCGGCTGGGCGGCCTGGTCATCGACGGGGCCATCCGCGATCTGTGCGAATGGGCCGAGGAGGGCATGCCGATCTTCGCCAAGGCACACACGCACCGCGGCCCGAGCAAGGACGGCCCGGGCGAGGTCAACATCCCCGTGTCCTGCGCGGGCCTGGTGGTCATGCCGGGCGATCTCGTCGTCGGCGACGCCGATGGCGTGATCGCCGTGCCGGCATCCGAGGCCGCGGCCGTGCTGGTGAAGACCCGCGCCCATCTGGTCAGGGAGGCCAGGATCCGCGAGACCAACCGCACCGGCACGGCCGACCCGGAACGCTTCGACGCGGTGCTGCGCGACAAGGGTCTGCCGATCTAGGCCGGCCCCGTTTCCCGGCACCACCCACCAGAACAGCAGGAGACATTCCATGCAGAGACGCCGCTTTCTTCAAGCCACATCACTCGCCTTGACCGGCGCCGCCACCGCCACCGCGCCCGGTGCCTGGGCCCAGGGCAACTGGCCCTCCCGGGCGATCAAGCTGATCGTGCCGTTCCCACCCGGGGGCGGCACCGACACCACGTCGCGCCTGGTCGCCGAGAAGTTCACGGTGCTCAACCAGTGGACGGTGATCGTCGACAACCGGCCGGGCGCCGCGGGCAACATCGGCCTCGACGCGGTGGCCAAGGCGCCGGCCGACGGCTACACCATCGGCATGGGGCAGGCGTCGAACCTGGCCATCAACCCGGCGCTCTACGCCAAGATGCCCTTCGATCCGCTGAAGGACTTCACGCCCATCGTCGAGATCGCGGCACAGCCGGTGGTGCTGGTGGTGCGGGCCGATTCGCCGTTGAAGACGCTGGCCGATTTCATCAAGGCAGCCAAGGCCGCGCCGCGTGAATTCAGCATCGGTCAGGCCGGCAGCGGCACGGTCGGCCACCTGGCCGGCGAGATGCTGGCCCGCCGCGCCGGTATCCAGGCCTTGCAGGTGCCGTACAAGGGCGCCGGCCCGGCCATGACCGACTTGCTCGGCGGCCAGATCCAGCTCTATTTCGGCAACAGCGTGTCGGTGATGGCACAGATGACGGCCGGCAAGGTGCGCGCCCTGGCCGTGACCTCGGCCCAGCGCCTGCCGGCGCTGGCCCAGGTGCCGACCGTCGCCGAGCAGGGCTTCCCCGGGTTCGAAGCCAGCACCTGGCTCGGGCTGGTGGGCCCGGCCGGCCTGCCCGCCGACGTGGTGGCCCGCGTCAACAAGGAAGTGGTGGCCATGCTGGGCCGGAAGGACGTGCAGGACAAGCTGGCCTTCGAGGGCAGCGTGCCCGCGACCGGCACGCCGCAGCAGTTCGACGCCTTCATCCGGGCCGAACATGCGAAGTGGGGCGGGCTGATCCGCGAGGCCAACATCAAGCTGGATTGAAGTCGTCGGCCGAAGTCATTGGTCGAAGACATTTGTCGAAGACATCGACGAAAGACATCGTCGAAGACATCGGCTCGGCGCTGGGGCGGCCACGGGTCTGCCCCTTGTTTTGCCATGCCTGATTCACCGCCACCGCCACCCCCTCGAAGCCACTGCACACGAGACCAGCAACCATGTCCACCTCACTCGTTTCCTATGACACGCTGGTCGCCACCGTGGCCGGCATCTTTTCAGCCCACCTGCCCGAGGGCGATGCGCAGCATGTGGCGCGCTGCCTGGTCGACGCCGACACCCGGGGTGTGGCCTCGCACGGCATCGGGCGCATACCGGTCTACACCAAGCGGCTGCGGCTCGGGCTGGTGAATCCGCGCCCCAGCCTGCGGGTCACGGGAGGCGACGCCGCCACGGCCCATGTCGACGGCGACAACGGCATGGGCTACGTGGTGGCCCAGAAGGCCATGGACGAGGCGATCGCGCGCGCGAGCCAGTTCGGCATCGGCATGGTGCTGGCGTCGCACAGCAACCATTTCGGCATGTCGGCGAGTTATGTGCAGCAGGCGCTCGATGCCGGCCTGGGCTCGTTCGTCTTCACCAATGCGCCGCCGCTGATGCCGGTGTGGGGCGGCAGCACGCCGTTCCTCGGCACCAGCCCGTTCGCTTTCGGCGCGCCCGGCGAGACGCCGTTGCTGCTCGACATGGCCACGTCGGTGGTGGCCTTCGGCAAGATCCGGCGCGCAGCGCGCCTGGGCGAATCGATACCGGCCGACTGGGCCCTGGACGCGCAAGGCCGCGCCACCACCGACCCGCACGCGGCCATCGACGGCGTGGTACTGCCGATGGGCGGCCCCAAGGGCTCGGGCCTGGGGCTGATGATGGACCTGCTGGCCGGGGTCATGTCGGGCGCGGCCTTCGGCGGCCAGGTGCGCAACCAGAACGCCGACTTCAGCGCACCGCAGGACGTGGGTCACACCTTCATCGCCTTCAAGCCCGACCTGTTTCTCTCGGCCGAAGCCTACCGCGAACGGGCGGCCGCCTTGGTCCAGCGTGCCAAGGCTTGCACGCTGGCCAACGGCTTCGACGACATTTCCATGCCCGGGGAACGCGAGGAAGCCATGGCCCGGCGTGCGCGTCTGGAGGGCCTCGCCGTGTCGGAGCAGGACATGGAGATGCTGCGGGAGGAAGAGCAGCTGGCGTCCGGCTCGGCGGCGGAACGCAGCGGCTCACATTCGGCCGCATAGGGCGTCGTCGAAGCGTCAGCAGGACCGGGAGGTCGCCTCCGTTCGTCGCCGTCCCGCCGACGGCCACAATTCCATCGCAGCCACCGTTCAGACCTCCAGCACCCGCCCATAACCCGGCGTGGCGGCCTTCAGCCCGAGCAGGTCGAGCATGTTGCGCGCGGTGCAGGCCGAGGTCGACGTGACGGGCAGGCCGAGCCGGTCCTGCGCCAGTTGCAGAGCCGGGATCGACTGCATCTGCACACAGGCCGACAGCACCACCACATCCACGTTGGCCAGGTTCAAGCGCTTCACGTCGTCGAGCAGGCGCATCGGGTCGCGGCGGCCGACTTCCAGGTTGTCCGCGATCTCGAAGCAGATGCGGTCGACCACTTCGAAGCCTTCGCTTTCGATGTACGCGACGACCTTGTCGGTCAGCGGTTTCATGTAGGGCGCCATCAGCGATATTTTCTTTGCGCCGAGTTGGCGCAGGCCATGGATCAACGCGCCGGCGGAGGTCATCACCTTGGCGTCCGAGCCGTTCTCGGAGGCGACGCGGCGAAAGTCGGCTTCCACCTGCCGGTGGTAGCCGAGGCCTTGCGCCATGATGGCCACCAGGCAGGCGGTGCTCATCACATCGACCCGCGCGTCGGCCAGCTCGGCGGCGCAGCGCAGCCCTTCCTTGTTCATGTTGGCGAGTTCCTCCGGTGTCACCCGGTGCATGCGCATGCGGCTGGAATGGAAGGTGAACCGCTCGGGCAGGATCGCTTCGCGCGCGCGCAGCATCGCCGGCACTTCGGTCTCCATGGTGGTGTTGGAGCTGGGCACGATCTGCCCGATGCGGTAGGTCCTGGACATGGGATATCTGCTTTCGTTGGTGGGTTGGTACTGCGGGCTAGTCCAGCGAAATGCTGGCGCGCTTGACGATCTCGGCGAAGCGCTGTGTGTCGCTGGCGCTGGTGCGGGTCATCTCGGCCGGTGTCGCGGTCCACGACTCGAAGCCGTAGGTGGCGAAGCGCTCGCGCACATCGGCCTCGGCCAGACCCTTGGCGACGCTGGCGCCCAACTGGTCGATCAGCGGCCTGGGCGTGCCGCGCGGCGCGAACAGGGCCACCCAGGTGCGCAGTTCAAAGCCGGCCGGGCCACCGGCCTCGGCCACGGTGGGCACATCCTCGTAGCCGGCCAGCCGCTTCGCGCCGGCATAGGCCAGCAGCCGCACCCGTTTGCCCTTGAACAGCGGCGACACCGTGGCCGCGGTGCCGAAGGCCCAGTCCACCTCGCCGGTGGCCACAGCGGTGTAGAGCTGGGGCAGTTCCTTGAACGGCACATGGGTCATCTGCGTGCCGGTGGCGCCTTCGAACTGGGCCGTGCCCACGTGCGCCACGCTGCCGATGCCCCAGCTGCCGTAGGTGACCTGGCCCTTCCTGGCCCGGGCCGCGGCCACCAGGTCGGCGACGTTCCGGTAGGGCGAGTTGGCGCCGACGACGATGAAGAAGTTGGTGGTGTAGAGCGGTGCGACCGGCTCGAAATCTTTGACCGGGTCGAAAGGCAACTGCTTGTACAAATGCGGTTGCAGCGTCAGCGGCGTGGCGTCGGTGACCAGCAGCGTATAGCCGTCGGGCGCGG
>JAQGMQ010000158.1 GCA_028292305.1 Rhodoferax sp. | reverse complement strand
GCCGGCGCCGACGACTACCTGACCAAGCCCTTCGGCACCGGCGAACTCATGGCCCGCGTGCGCGCCACCCTGCGCCGCCCGCGCGCCGCGCAAGGCTCCGAGTCAACAGCCGTTGACGACGAATCCGTATTCCGCTTCGGCGAAATCGAGGTCGACCGCCCCGCCCGCATCGTGCGCCGCGCCGGTGCCGAAGTGCACCTCACGCCGACCGAATACCGCCTGCTGTCGGTTCTGATCGCCAACACCGGGCGGGTGCTCACCCAACGCCAGCTGCTGCGCGAGGTGTGGGGCCCGTCGCACTCGGAGCAGGCGCATTACCTGCGGGTGTACATGGGGCATTTGCGGCAGAAGCTCGAGGTGGATCCGGCGCAGCCGAAGCACTTGTTGACGGAGACGGCTGTGGGGTATCGGCTGGTGCGGTGAAGGGTGGCCGCTGCCCCCCCTCCCAGCCTGCCCCCGGAAGGGGAAGGAGCAAGGCAGGGAGACGTGCCGGCTATTGGCGCCCCCCCTTCCGGGGGAGGGTCGGGGTGGGGGCAGGCCGCCATCAACCCCCTAAAACGTCACCCCCGCACACAGCACCACATTCGCATACGGCGTGCACTCCCCCGTCCGCACCACAGCCCGAGCGGTGGCCGTCAGCCGCTTCAACTCCTCATGCGACACCAGCTCGGGCGTCACCGACAACTGCCCGGCGAACCAGGTCGGCAGCGCACCCTGTTCTTCACGCGCCAGCGTCTCGCGGGCGAGCATCACGCGCTCGACCTGCATCTCGGTCAGGACGGCGCGCAAGACGTCGGCGATCGACGGCACGCCCGGGGTGACGGCCAGGTCGATCCTGACCGGGCCGTCGGGAATCGGCAGGCCCGCGTCGCCGATGACGAGCATGTCGCCGTGGCCGAGCGTGGCGATGACGCGGGAGAGTTCGGCGTGCAGGAGGGCGGTGCGTTTCACAGATCGGTCCAGGTGGGGGCCACGGGGCTGCGCAACACTTCGTCGCGCGTCGGGATGGAGGGTTGCGCGCCTGGGCGGGTGACGCACAGGGCTGCGGCGCGGATGCCGAGCGCCACGGCGTCGTCGAGCGATGACTTGGACGCCAGCGCCACGCCGACCACGCCAAGGAAGGTGTCGCCGGCAGCGGTGGTGTCCACCACCTGCACCTGCGGCGCCGGGTGGTGCCGCGCGCCGTCGGCATCGATGGCCACGGCACCGGCACCGCCAAGGGTGACGATGACCCGGGCCACGCCGCGGCGGCGCAGTGCCGCACCGGCTTCCGCGGCTTCGCTGGCGGTGGCCACGGCGCGGCCGGCCAGCGCGCCGGCTTCGACCTCGTTGACCACCAGCGTGTCGATCAGCGGCCAGAGTGCGGCGTCGAACGGCTGCATCGGCGACGGGTTCAGCAGCACCTTGCAGCCGGCCTTCTGCGCGAGAGCCATACCGCGTACGACCTCCGCCATCGGGGTTTCAAATTGCGTGACGAGGAAGTCGGCGCTGGCGAGCTGCGGGCCCAGCGTGGCCTCGTCGATCTGCAGGCTGGCGTTGGCGCCGGCGATGACCACGATGCGGTTCTGGCCCGAGTCTTCCACCATCACCAGTGCGGTGCCGGTGGGCTGGCCGGCATCGGTGCGCAGCGCGTCGGTGTCGATGCCGTCGTCCTGCAGCGCGGTGCGCAGCGCTTCGCCGTCGGCGTCGGCGCCGATGCAGCCGATCAGGCTGACGCGGGCGCCCTGGCGCGCACAGGCCACGGCCTGGTTGCCGCCCTTGCCGCCGGGGATGTGGTGGATGGAGCGGCCGAGCAGCGTTTCACCGGCGGCGGGTGCGTGCGGCACCTTCAGCACCAGGTCCATGTTGAGGCTGCCGAGCACCACGATGTAGGGTGCGGGAAGGGTGGATTCTTGGCTCATGGTGAATGTGTCGTATGCCGTGCGGTGGAGGCGCGCACGCGCAACTCGGGCTGCAGCACCACCTTGCGGGTTTCAAGTCGGCGGCCGCTGACACGTTCGAGCAGCATGTCGACCGCCAGCGCGCCGATGCGGTCCTTGGGCTGGGCCACGGTGGTCAGCGGCGGGCTGGTGTAGGCCGCCAGTTCGATGTCGTCGAAGCCGACGATGGAGATGTCGTCGGGCACGCGCAGGCCGCTCTCGTGCACGGCGCGCAGCGCGCCGATGGCCATCAGGTCGTTGCAGACGAACACGGCCGAGGGGCGCTTCGCCGCATGGTCCGAGCGCAGGATGGCGTGCATCGCCTCGTAGCCGCCCTGGCTGGTGAAGCCGCCGCGCCAGAGCAGGCCATCGGCCGCACCACCCGCTTCGGCCAGCGCCAGCCGCCAGCCTTCGATGCGCTGCTCACCGGCCGTGACGTGCACCGGCCCGCCGATGCAGGCGATGCGCCGGTGCCCGAGCGACAGCAGGTGCCGCACCGCCAGCAGGCCGCCGTCCATGTGGGCGGTTTCCACCAGGTCGCAGCCGGGGTCGTCGATCTCGCGGTCGAGCAGCACGGTGGGCATGCGCAGGCCGCGCAGCTGGCTCACCAGCGCTTCGTCATCACCGGTGGACACGACGATGAGGCCGTCGATGCGGCGTTCGGCCAGCACCTTGAGGTAGACACTTTGGCGCGGCGATTCGTCTTCGGTGTTGCACAGGATCAGCGTGTAGCCCGCGGCGAAGCAGCGGTCTTCGACCACGCGCACGATCTCGGCGAAATACGGGTTCGAACTGTTCGGCGTGAGCATGCCCAGCGTGCGCGTGGTGTTGCTCTTGAGGCTGCGCGCGACCGCGCTGGGCACGTAGCCGAGCGCGACGATGGCGGCTTCTACGCGGCTGCGCCCTTCCTTGCTGACATGGCGCGTGTCGTTGACGACATGCGACACGGTGGTGACCGACACGCCGGCGTGCAGCGCAACGTCCTTGATGGTGGCCACCTCAAATGCCTTTTTTGTCGGCGCGCCGCTGGCGCAGCGTGTCGATGATCACCGCCACCACGATCACGGCGCCGGTGATGATGCGTTTGCTCGGCTCGCTCGCGCCGATCTGGGCCAGCCCGGCCTCGAGCACGGCGATGATCAACACCCCGAAAAACGTGTTGACCACCGAGCCGCGCCCGCCCATCAGGCTGGTGCCGCCGATGACCACGGCCGCGATGACTTGCAGCTCGATGCCGACGCCGGCATTCGGATCGGCGGCCTCCAGGCGTGCCGACTGCATCAGCCCGGCCAGGCCGGCGAGCAGGCCGGTCAGCGCGAACACGATGATGCGGATCGGCCGCGGGTCGATGCCGGCCAGGCGCATGGCTTCCTCGTTGGTGCCGATGCCCACCACCTGCCGGCCGAACACGGTGCGGGTCAGCACCAGCTGGGCCACCACGACCAGCACCACCGCCAGCACGAACGCGGCCGAGATGCCGCCGATCCACGGCGCGGCCAGGCCCGAGATGGCGTCGCCCACGTACTGCGTGCGGGAGTCGGTGACGAGATAGGCACCGCCGCGCACCGCTTCCAGCATGCCCAGCGAGACGATGAAGCTGGGCAGCCGCCAGGCGACCGACACCGCGCCGGTGATGGTGCCGCAGACCAGGCCGGTGGCCAGGCCGAGCAGCGCGGCCAGCGGCACCGAAAGCTTCCACTGCAGGATGGCCGCGGCGGTGACGGCGGCACTGAGCGCCAGCACCGAGCCCACCGAAAGGTCGATGCCGGCAATGATCAGCACGAAGGTCATGCCGATGGCCATCACCGCCAGTGCCGGGATTTCATTGGCGATGGAGACGAAGGTGTCGCGCGTGAGGAAGTATTCGCTCATCGCGCCGAACAGCGCGATCATGCCCACCAGCACCAGCGTCAGGCCGAGGTAGGTGCCGAGCTGGCCTTTCCACGCGGAAGGGGTTGGGGCAGCGGCAGAGGCAGGGGTG
>JAQGMQ010000148.1 GCA_028292305.1 Rhodoferax sp. | reverse complement strand
GCCGGCTGCTGCTCGACCGGCTGCGCCAGTCGCTGCTGTCCAGCGCGCGTAACGGCCACGCGGGCGCCTTGCAGTTCATCGACCTGGACAACTTCAAGACCTTGATCGACACCCTCGGCCACGACATGGGCGACCTGCTGCTGCAGCAGGTGGCCGAGCGGCTGAGCCGAACCGTGCGCGAGGCCGATACCGTGGCGCGGCTCGGCGGCGACGAGTTCGTGGTCATGACCGAAGGCCTGAGCGTGGGCCCCGACACCGCCGCCGCGCAGGCCCGCGCCCTGGGCGAAAAGATCCTGGCCGCGCTGAACCAGCCCTACCAGCTGGCCGAGCGTGAATACCACATCACGCCCAGCATCGGCATTGCGCTGTACAGCGGCAGCCAGGAGACGACCGACGAAGTGCTCAAACACGCCGACCTGGCCATGTACCAGGCCAAGGCGGCGGGCCGCAACACGCTGCGCTTCTTCAATCCCGGCATGCAGGCGGCGGTGAACGCCCGCGTGGCGCTGGAATCGGCCATCCGCGAAGGCCTGGCGGGTCAGCAATTCTCCTTGCACTATCAGCCGCAGATCAACAGTGTTGGCCAGGCCTCCGGCGCCGAAGCGTTGCTGCGCTGGAAGCACCCGCTGCGCGGCATGATCTCGCCGGCCGAATTCATCCCCGTGGCCGAAGAGACCGGCCTGATTCTGCCGCTCGGCGACTGGGTGCTGAAGACCGCCTGCGCCCAGCTCGTGGCCTGGGCCGCCGAGCCCGCGCTGCAACACCTGACGCTGGCCGTGAACGTGAGCGCCCGCCAGTTTCGCCAACAGGATTTCAGCGACCGCGTGTTGTCACTGGTGGCTGACTTCGGCGTGAATGCGCAGCGGCTCAAGCTCGAACTCACCGAAAGCCTGCTCGTCAACGACGTCGAAGACACCATCGCCAAGATGACGCTGCTGAAGCAGCACGGCGTGGGATTTTCGCTCGACGACTTCGGCACCGGTTATTCATCGCTGTCGTATTTGAAGCGGCTGCCGCTCGACCAGTTGAAGATCGACCAGTCGTTCGTGCGCGACCTGCTCAGCGACCCGAACGACGCGGCCATCGCCCGCACCGTGATCGCGCTGGGCCACAGCCTCGGCCTGGCCGTGATCGCCGAAGGGGTCGAGACCGAACCCCAGCGCGCCTTCTTGTCAACCCAGGGCTGCGACGCCTACCAGGGCTACCTGTTCAGCCGCCCGCTGGCGGCACCGGCCTTTGCCGACTGGCTGCGCAGCCACGCCGACGCCCACTCCAGCGCGTCGCCGGTCTTCCACGACCTCTGAAGCAGGCCCGAACACCCTATCCAGAACATGCCCAAGACCCTCAAGCTTATTTTGTTGTCGCTGCGCGACCTGATCGCCTCAGCCGGGCCAGTGGTCTTCATCGTCATCGGCGCGCTGGCCGCGGCGTATTGGTATCTCGACCCGCAGCCGCCGAAGACCGTGACACTGGCCACCGGGCCGGACGGCAGCGCCTATGCCGAGTTCGGCAAGCGTTACGCCGCGGCGCTGAAGGTGCACGGCATCGACGTGGTGCTGAAACACACCGACGGCGCAGCCGACAACCTGCAGTTGCTGCGCTCCGGCCAGGCCGACGTGGGCTTCGTGCGCGGTGGCAGCGCCGAGCCGGTGGGTGACGAAGAAGCCGGCCTGACCTCGCTCGGCAGCCTGTTCTACGAGCCGCTGTGGCTGTTCTACCGCACAGACGTTGCACAGAAAGTCGACCGTCAAAACGCCGCGCTGACCACGCTGGTGCAGCTCAAGGGCCTGCGCATCAACGTCGACAAACA
Organism: Rhodoferax sp.; assembly: GCA_028292305.1. Classification (GTDB taxonomy): domain Bacteria; phylum Pseudomonadota; class Gammaproteobacteria; order Burkholderiales; family Burkholderiaceae_C; genus Rhodoferax_B. The sequence continues at coordinate 1,485 of JAQGMQ010000148.1, read as the reverse complement.
GGGCAGCGGCGTGCCCGACATCATGGACAAGCTCTTCCGCGCCAACCACATCGACGTGCGTACGCTCAAGCTGTCCAACCTCGAGCCCGCGCCCGCCACCGAAGCGCTGCTGGCGGGGCGGCTAGACGTGGTGGTGCTGGCCTCGGCGCCACAGTCGCCGCTGGTGCAGCGGCTGCTGCGCACGCGCGGCATCCAGCTGATGGACTTCGGCCAGAGCGACGCCTATGCGCGGCGCTTCCCGTTTTTCTCGGCCGTGACCCTGCCACGCGGCGTGGTCGACCTGGCCGCCGACATGCCGCCGCACGACGTGGCCCTGCTGGCCGCCACCACCTCGCTGATCGCCCGCGATGACACCCAACCCGCCCTGCGCCAGCTGTTCGCCGAAAGCGCGCAGAGCCTGCACAGCGGCGCCGGCTGGTTCAACCGCGCGCGCGACTTCCCCAACACCCGCACCAGCGAGCTGCCCGTAAGCCCCGAAGGCGACCGCGCCATCAACGGCACGCCGCCGTTCTGGCAACGCTACCTGCCGTTCTGGGCCAGCAACCTCATCGAACGCATGTGGCTGGTGCTCGGCGGCCTAGTGGTGCTGATGCTGCCGCTGTCGAAGATCGTCCCGCCGCTGTACCAGTTTCGCGTGCGCAGCCGGGTGTTCCGCTGGTACGCGCGGTTGCGCGAAATCGAGACCAAGGTGGATGCGCGCACCGGTGAGCCGGAAGTGAAGCACGCGTTGCTCGACGAACTCGACGAACTCGACCGCGTGACCCACCGCATCGCCGTGCCGCTGTCCTATACGGACGAGCTGTATGCGCTGCGGAACAACATCTATGCGGTGAGGAAGCGGTTGCTGGCGAGCTGGCCTTCGGAGGCCGAGGGGAAGGTGCGGAGCGGTACCGCGGCCGCCGAGAGCTGAAGCGCCCTCACCCCAACCCTCCCCCGCGCGCGGGAGTGGGGGGTGCGAGCCATAGTCTGGCCGATCCGGCACAGGCGAGACTGCCTTGTTCCATAGGAACCGCGGAACTGGCCTTGCCAGGCCGCAGGTTTCGCCCCCTGCAAGGGGGGGAGCTACACGAAGCGAGCGACTTGGGGGTGAGCCTATTTCAACGCCTTGAAACGCATGCGCTTCGGCTTGGCGCCTTCTTCACCCAGACGCTTGCGTTTGTCGGCTTCGTATTCCTGGTAGTTGCCGTCGAAGAAGTTCCACTGGCTGTCGCCCTCGCAGGCCAGGATGTGGGTGGCGATGCGGTCCAGGAACCAGCGGTCATGGCTGATGACCATCAGCGTGCCGGCGAATTCGAGCAGGGCATCTTCCAGCGCGCGCAGGGTTTCCACGTCCAGATCGTTCGACGGTTCATCGAGCATCAGCACGTTGCCGCCGGCAATCAGCGTCTTGGCCAGGTGCAGCCGCCCGCGCTCGCCGCCCGACAGATTGCCGACCTGCTTCTGCTGGTCGCTGCCGGAGAAATTGAAGCGGCCGCAGTAGGCACG
>JAQGMQ010000950.1 GCA_028292305.1 Rhodoferax sp. | reverse complement strand
AAGACATGCCCACGCAGCTCGTCACGGAGGTATGGATCAATATCCGCATGGGTTGTTGGTGATTTGGTGGAACTGAAAGTAGAATGGGAGGGCGTATTAGTACTGCGGCGGTGCGGAGTGTCTTTTACAGGTAGAGTTGCAGACTGTGGATTTGGGGTGCCGGGAGTGCCTGGAGTGGTCGAAGTCATTGAAGTCCTCGGCCTGGATACATTTTCCACAAGCGAGGCAATCAAGTCCCAAATATGTTTGTCGTCTTCGTTGTCGGAGATGATGGCATCATGGAGCTCTGCAATCGCATCGGTGTCAAGGTCGGCATGCAGACTGGCGAGCCTGGACAACAGAGCCTGAGGCAGCCGGTATTGAAGCAAGATATAGTCACAGGACGCGAGAAAGAAGCGGGTTGTTGCTGGTGGAGGGTGCGCCGGGTGTTGGGCTTGCTGTCGGACAAGAGTCCTAAGAGGCTTTAGAGCATGCGGGGGCACAGCGCTCAAAGCCTGTCGACATCCAGAGCTGCTCAGCGTCGCGAGCACCATTGATGTGGACGTGAAGAGTTGTCTGCTTGCGGGCGTGATGGGCCCCAGGGACCGTGATGTCGTGATCGGTTCTTCGCGTTTGTTTGTTGATGCCTTCGTTTCCGCTCCTTGCGATCTGCGTTCGCGCCAAGGCGCTGACAAATGTCCATTAGCGCCAAGGCGCTGACTAAGGCGAGGCGTTGGCAGTTCGCCGTCTAATCAGCCTCCCGATCGCAGTCGACCCACCCAGGCAAACCATCTGAGCGACACTGATTTTGGGGAGCTTGTCCGTCGCTTGCCACTGTTGTTCACGGAGGCTAGTTGTTAGTATTGTCTTTGTGATCAGAGGTGTCCTTTGAACTGCAGAAGGTGGCGGAGTACCCTCCGATGCGGAGGTGGTACGTTAAGTTGAGGCGGTGGAATTGGTTTCAACGGGAGTGAGGGGGGACTTGGAGATGGGAGATGACAAGGTTGGGGATCTGGATTCAAATCCGGAAAAGAACGACTGACTTTGACGCAGGGGTATGCGCGTAAAGATGACACGTGGGACGGAACGCACTAGTGCCAAGAAGAAGGGAGGCAGAGATGCGCGTGTATACTTACATACATCTAAGTAGGGTAAGTAAGTAAGTAGTGATGCCGAGACTACTTGACGCATGCACGAGCTGACTTATTGTTTTTGTGCGTTGATGCATACATGAAGTAGAGCACGGCGCTTGGGTGCCTTTCTTGCGCCCAGGATGGAGAAAACAAATTACTTACGCAAGTTTCAGTGCCGTCAGAAGCATAATATTGCTGTGGCGTCGTTGCGCCGCATCAACATTAATATTGGAAAGAACGCTTGTCTTAATCTGGTAACGCAGTAGCTCAATCAGGAAGGTTGCAGCGTCGCCACTGACGTTTATACGCATGTCGACATGAAAACCCAACCACCGTTGCTGCTGGGCAGAGTAGCATCTCTGTATTCCCTCCAAGCATACACGCAATCTGGCATAAAAAGACCGGAATTGCAGGGGATCTTCAAGCTAGAGGAATTGCTGGGGACGATAGGATTAGGCAGAGAAACCCCCTCTCTTGGGTGCTGCACAGCGTCTTGCGTATTGTGCAGAGTATTGCATCAGGTGCAACATCAAGCATTCTCTTCTGCGTCCTCTGCACTGGCAGTGTTCGGCGTGTTGCGTAGCGTCCAGCGTCTTATCCAATGTCCTATCCAATGTCCGGCGTTCTATCCAGCGTTCAGTGCTTTTAATGTCTTGTCCAACGTCTTGTGCAGCTCTTGTGTTCTTTGCAATGTCTAACTTCGTCTTCAACGTCGAGTTCAAATTTCTAAATCTTGCCAGTGTGCAGCTTCTGTGTTCTTTTCAGCAGTAAGCGTCCATTCCAGTATTAGGGCTCCAGCGTCTTGTATGGCATCCAGCGTCGTGTTTAGCGTCCCGCATCCAGCATTCTTGTATCAAGTAATGAAGAAAATATATTTCACCTTCTTAACCGCTCTTGGGGGGATTGCGGGACCCACCCGGGGCCCGATTCCAGTCGAACAATGACAATTCTGTACTCGTACCCAGTCTTGTATCTGTTCGTCACAATATGTACTCGTACCCAGTCTTGTACCTCTTCGTCACAATAAATCAGGAAGAAATCACTTTACCATCCAAAATCTTGGGTGTGGAAGTAACGTAAAATTGTAGGCTTTATACGGCCCTACTGTTAGTATATGAATACCTCTCCACCCCGTTTATGCGAAGCCTGGGTAATGACTGCAGATATGAATTCCTAGTCTCTTCGGTTGCTTCACATGAATTCCAGTTGTAGATGTCCGCAGAGAGTTAAGTTGAGATGCGGGATACACACCGGTACAGGTCACCCCAGCTTCAGCTCCCGCAACCGAGCTTCGAGTTGAAGTGAAGTCTATCAGCCAATGTGCGAGACTGCGACGGTTGCCATTGCCACCAATATGTTATTGCGGGCAGACGGCGGGACAAAGCTACTGCAACGTCAGGTTTTGCAATACTGATGCAGCTTCATTCATGTCCCCGGTTGCGAGATGCGACACGGATGGAAGGACGTAGTGGCATGAGAAACGCAACGGAAACTCTCTTATACTGGCATGCATGGCTGTCAGCCTTTCAATTTTGAAAAGCTCCCGCGCGGGAGAATGGAAGGCATGTGTGGATTAATTGGCTTTTGTTGAGTTTTGAGTTCAATTGAGTTCCTTTGGGATTGATTAGCCACCGGGGAGTGGGGAGTGGGGGAGCGGTGGGGCGGAGGAGGAGGGAGGAATGAAAACGAAGAATAAACAATTAAAGGATGCGCCATCTCTTTACCCGGGCACTTCTCTTAATCCCGTTCTCTTTACCCCCCATTCCCTCCCCGATCCCAGTCATTCCCTCCTCTTCCTCTCTCCGCTCTATCCTGCCAAAAACAAATTGATGCACGCCTGGTGGGTGGCAATTGCCCATACACATTCTCCCGGGAGGGGATATACGATCTGCCGGGATACGGGTACCTGTTTGCTTGTGGGTGTGTCCAAAATCCAAAATCCGAAGTCCGAGGTTCTGAGGTTCGGTGGTCCGAAGTCCTAGTCGCATGCATATTACTGTATATATCTAGGGTCTCAATTAATGGATCGATGAAGAGGTTTTGCAAGTGTTCCTCTCCCTCCCTGCACGTCGCCTCCTGTCAGATTATTCCAAACGTACTCCTACACATCCCGGAAATTCCGGGGAGAAACTGAAGGACGTGGTCCATGAATTGGCACTTCATGATCATTCGGTAACTATATTCCTGATCCCACCAGGCTTTTCTTGAGGGCCTTGATATAGTTTCGCAGAGGCTAGGTGATTTTGGTTCCTGCACAAGGTATTAAGTTAGATCTGTTTTTAAGGTTACCGTAGAAATTGGCGAGTAAGACAGTA
>JAQGMQ010000112.1 GCA_028292305.1 Rhodoferax sp. | reverse complement strand
TCCCCAAGGAACTCCATGGTGAACCAGCCCCCTTCCAAACCATCCACAGCCTCCACAGCCTCCCAGGCCAACCCCCACGAACTTGCCGCCAGCATCGACCAGCACCTGCTGGACACGGTCGGCGTCGACTCGGCCGACGCCACCCCCACCGACCTGATGCAGGCCGTGTCGCAGGTGGCGCGCCAGCAACTGTCGCAGCGTTGGGTGGCCTCGCAGGCCCGCGAGCGCGAATCCAAGGCCCGCCGGGTGGTCTACCTGTCGATGGAATTCCTCATGGGCCGCACGCTGTCGAACGCGCTCGGCGCGCTCAACCTGCGCGGCGCCGCCGCCACCGGGCTCACCCATTACGCGCAGACGCTCGAAGACGTGGCCGACCGCGAGCCCGACGCGGCGCTCGGCAACGGCGGCCTCGGCCGGCTGGCCGCGTGTTTCCTCGACTCGATGGCCACCGTCGGCCTGCCTTCTTTCGGCTACGGCATCCGCTACGAATACGGCATGTTCGCGCAGGACATCCAGAATGGCGCGCAGATGGAATACCCCGACCCGTGGCTGGAAAACGGCACGCCCTGGGAGTTCCCGCGGGCCAACATCACCTACAACGTGCGCTTCGGCGGCTGGGTCGAGCCCGTGGACGGCAAGTCGGTCTGGCGCCATGCCGGCGAGGTGGCCGCCAAGGCCTACGACATGGTGGTGCCCGGCCACGGCACCGACAAGGTCAGCACGCTGCGTTTGTGGAAGGCCGTGGCGCCCGCGCACATCGACCTGAACGCGTTCAACACCGGTGACTACGCCCGTGCCGCCAGCGCCAAGAACGAATACGAAAACATCTCCTGGGTGCTGTACCCGAACGACAGCACACCGGCCGGCCGCGAGCTGCGGCTGAAGCAGGAATACTTCTTCGTGGCCGCCTCGGTGCAGGACCTGATCCAGCGCCACCTGAGCGAACACCCCACGCTGTTGAACCTGGCCGAGAAGGTGGCGATCCACCTGAACGACACCCACCCCGCCATCGGCGTGGCCGAGCTGATGCGGGTGCTGCACGACGAACACGGCATGGCCTGGGTAACGGCCTGGGCCATCTGCCGCAAGACCTTCTCGTACACCAACCACACGCTGATGCCGGAGGCGCTCGAGACCTGGCCCGTGGGCCTGATCCAGCACGTGTTGCCGCGGCACATGGAGATCATCTTCCGCATCAACAAGGAGTTCCTGGACGAGGCCGCGCCGCACCGCCCGGGCGACAACCAGTTCCTGGCCCGGCTGTCGCTGATCGACGAGAACGGCGAGCGCCGCGTGCGCATGGCGCATCTGTCGATCGTGGGCAGCCACAAGGTGAACGGTGTGTCGGCCCTGCATTCCGACCTGCTGGTGCAGACCATCTTTGCCGACTTCGCCAGCATCTGGCCCGAGCGCTTCACCAACATGACCAACGGCGTGACGCCGCGGCGCTGGCTGTCGCAGGCCAACCCCGCACTGTCCTCGCTGCTCGACAAGACGCTGGGCACCAGCTGGCGGCTCGACCTCGACCAGCTGCAACGCCTGCGCGAGCACAAACACGAGCCCGCCTTCCAGCAGGAATTCATGGCCATCAAGCGTGGCAACAAGGCCCGGCTGGCGGCGCTGATCGAACGCACCACCGGCGTCAAGGTCAGTCCCGACAGCCTGTTCGACGTGCAGGTGAAGCGCATCCACGAATACAAGCGCCAGCTCTTGAACGTTTTACATGTGGTGACGCGTTACCAGGCGATCCTGGCGCACCCCGCGGGTGAGAACGGCCAGCCCTGGGTGCCACGCACGGTGGTCTTCGCGGGCAAGGCGGCTTCGAGCTACCTCACAGCCAAATCGATCATCCGGCTGATCCACGACGTGGGCGCGGTGATCAACAACGACCCGCGCATCGGCGACAAGCTGAAGCTGGTGTTCATTCCCAACTACGGTGTGTCGGTGGCCGAAGTCATCATGCCCGGTGCCGACCTGTCGGAGCAGATCTCCACCGCCGGCACCGAAGCCTCGGGCACCGGCAACATGAAGCTGGCGCTGAACGGCGCCTTGACCATCGGCACCGACGACGGCGCCAACATCGAGATCCGCCAGAACGTGGGCGACGACAACATCTTCATCTTCGGCCTGCGCACGCCCGAAGTGCAGGCCCTGCGCCAGAGCGGCTACCAGCCGATGCGCTACTACGAGAACAACCCCAGCCTGAAGGCCGTGCTCGACGCCATCGCCGCCGGCCAGTTTTCGGCGGGTGAGCCGGGCCGCTACCGCGCGCTGGTCGATTCGCTGCTGTGGGGTGGCGACCACTACCTGCTGCTGGCCGACTATGCCTCCTACGTGGCCGCGCAGTCACGCGTCGATGACTTGTACCGCCGCCCCGATGAATGGTGCGCCCGCGCCATCACCAACGTGGCGGGCATGGGTGTGTTCTCGTCCGACCGCACGATCCGCGAATATGCGCGCCAGATCTGGCACATCGAACCGGACGCGATCCCGGGCTGAGGCAATATCGCGCCCATGCTGAATCAACACGACATCGACGCCATCCTCCAAGCCCGCCACGGCGACCCGTTCGCCGTGCTGGGGCCGCACCCGCTGCCCGACGGTCGGGTGTCGGTGCGGGCCTTCCTGCCGGGCGCGGCCGCGGTCGAGGTGCTGGACATCGCCACCGGGCGGCTGCTGGCGCACCTGAGCGAGGTCCACCCCGACGGCATCTTCGAGGGCGCCGGCCCGGAGCCGGGCGCGCAGTCCTACTGCTTCCGCATCTTCTGGCACGACGGCCACCACACCCTCGAAGACGACCCCTACCGCTTCGGCCTGGTGCTGAGCGACATGGACATCTGGCTGCTCGGCGAAGGCTCGCACCTGCGGCCGCACGAGGTGTTGGGCGCGAGCCTGCGCAACATCGACGGGGTGGACGGCAGCAGCTTCGCCGTCTGGGCGCCGAACGCCTCGCGCGTGAGCGTGGTGGGCGACTTCAACTTCTGGGACGGCCGGCGCCACCCGATGCGCCTGCGCCGCGAATGCGGTGTGTGGGAGATCTTCCTGCCCGGCGTGGCCGAAGGCGCGCGCTACAAATACCGCATCCATTCGCGCGAGGGCGAAGCCCTGCCCGACAAGGCCGACCCGTATGCGCTGCGGGCCGAGTTCCGCCCGGCCACGGCCAGCGTGGTGGCGCCGATGCCCGCGCTGCAGCCGGTCGACCCGGCGCGGCGCAACGCCAACGCGCTCGACGCGCCGATGAGCATCTACGAGGTGCACCTGGCGTCGTGGCGGCGCATCACCGAGGAAGGCAACCGCTGGCTGACCTGGGACGAACTGGCCGAGACCCTGGTGCCTTACGCCGCCGACATGGGCTTCACGCATCTGGAGCTCATGCCCATCAGCGAACACCCGTTCGACGGCTCCTGGGGCTACCAGCCGATCGGCCTGTATGCGCCCACGGCACGTTTCGGCGAGCCTGAAGGCTTCCAGCGCTTCGTGGCGCGCTGCCATGCCGCGGGCCTGGGCGTGCTGCTCGACTGGGTGCCGGCGCACTTCCCCACCGACGCCCACGGCCTGGGCCGCTTCGACGGCACGCCGCTCTATGAATACGCCGATCCGCGCGAGGGCTTCCACAACGACTGGAACACGCTGATCTACAACCTGGGCCGCACGGAGGTGCGCAACTTCCTGGTCGGCAACGCGCTGTACTGGCTGGAGCGCTTCGGCGTGGACGGCCTGCGCGTCGACGCGGTGGCCTCGATGCTGTACCGCGACTACAGCCGCGAGCCCGGCCAGTGGATTCCCAACCGCCACGGCGGCCGCGAGAACCTCGAGACCATCGACTTCCTGAAACGCATGAACGAAGTGGTCGGCGGCGAGCGCGAGGGCGCGGTCACGCTGGCCGAAGAATCGACCTCGTTCCCCGGCGTGTCGCGCCCCACCTACGCGGGCGGCCTGGGT
>JAQGMQ010000098.1 GCA_028292305.1 Rhodoferax sp. | reverse complement strand
AGCATTGATGAGGGTCTTGATTTCCTTGGCCGCCTGGGCGCTGCGCTGGGCGAGGCTTCGGACTTCGCTTGCCACCACCGAGAAGCCGCGGCCTTGTTCGCCGGCGCGCGCCGCTTCCACCGCGGCGTTCAGCGCCAGGATGTTGGTCTGGAAGGCAATGCCGTCGATCAAGCTGATGATGTCGGAGATCTTGCGGCTCGATTCGTTGATGCCCTTCATGGTCTCGACCACCTGGCGCACCGCCTCGCCGCCCTCGATCGCCACGGTGGACGCCTGCATCGCCAGCTGGTTGGCCTGGCGCGCGCTGTCGGCGTTCTGCTGCACGGTGGAATTCAGCTGTTCCATCGAGGCCGCGGTTTCTTCGAGCGCGCTGGCCTGGTTCTCGGTGCGCGCGCTGAGGTCGTGGTTGCCCTGGGCGATCTCGGCACTGGCCGTGGCCACGCTGTCGGCGCCCTGGCGCACGCTGGCCACCACGCGGCCCAGGCTGGCCTGCATGTCGTGCAGGCTGGCCAGCAGCTGGCCCACCTCGTCGCCACCGCCGGCATCGATGCGGCTGCTCAGGTCGCCGGCCGCCACCTGGCCCGCCGCGGTGTTGGCGCGGGCCAGTGGCAGCGTGATCGAACGCGCCAGCCACCAGGCGCCGCCCACGCTGCACAGCAGGCCGACCACGCCGAGCGCGATCAGCAGGTTGCGGCCCTGCGTGTTGTTGCCGGCAATGTCCTGCGCGCTCTGGTCGATCTTGCCGCGTTGCGCGCTCACCAAGGCCTCCAGCGCATCGAGATATGCCTTGCCGGCGGGCACGAAGCGCTGGTCGAGCACCTGGTTGGCCTCTTCGGCCTTGCCCTCTTTCTTCAGCGCCGAGATGGCGTCGCGCGCGGCGATGTAGGCCTTGCGCGCATCGCCCACCGAGGCGAAGAGCTTCTTCTCCTGGTCGGTTTCCATCAGCGGCTCCACCGCGGCCTGGGCCTTGCTGGAGCGGGCGGTGGACGTCGCCGTATCTTCGGCGAAGTAGTTGGCCAGCGAGGCGTCGCTGCTCTTGGCGATGGCCGTGGTGCGGCGCACGCTGGTGTGGATGTCGCGGTACCAGTCGCTCACCAGGCGCTCGGTCTGGATCGGGCTACGCAGCATGTATTCGGTCGACGCGGCCGAGCTGCCCAGCCGGGCGATGCCCACCAGGATCGAGATCAGCGACAGCAGCAGGATCAGCGCAAAGCCCAGGCTCAGGCGTTGGGTGATCGACAAACTGGAACGGGTGGCGGCCATGGCGTGGTCCTGACGTGTCGATGGGATCACGCTTTGTACAAGCCACGGGCCGCGGTGACAAGCGGCGATTGCAGCAGTGTGGCGCACAGCCACACGTGGGGCGTCAGCTGCGGATGTCTTTCAGCGCGGGTGATGCGTTCGCGCCCCTGCGCAGTCTGGAGGACGCTTCAAAGCTGCGCGCAGACCACCACCAGGCCGACCAGCACCAGCGCCAGCCCGACGCGTTCACTCGCATGCAGCGGCTCCCGGAACACGCGGCGCGAGATGAAATAGCTGAACAACACCTCGATCAGGCCCAGCGTGCGCACGTCGGCCGCGGGTCGCATCGCACCCGCCGTGAACCAGCCGATGGACGCCGCCGCGCCCATCATGCCGGCCACGATGGACAGCCGCCAGGCCCGCGCCACCGCCACCAGCGACTCGGGCTGGCGCAGCGCCAGGTAACCGCCAAGCAGCAGCGTCTGCAGCGCCTGCGCCCAGACCACGTTCCACACGCCGACAAGCCACGGCGAGTGGCCGGGCAATGACAAGGCTGCGCCGCGAAAGCCCACCGCCGACAACGCGAAACACGCGCCCGAGCCCACCCCGAACAGAGCCGTGCGGTTCAGCCAGCCCGTGCCCGCCCCGGCCGCCGATGTCTTGGGTGCGGACAGCAGCACCACGCCCAGCGTGGCCACCAGCATCGCCGCCACCGTGAGCCAGGTCGGCACCTCGTGCAGGAACAGGCTGCCGAACAGCGCCACCTGCAGCACCTCGGTCTTGGAATAGGTGATGGCGATGATGAAGTTGCGCTCCTTCATCGCCATCAGCAGCAGCGCCGTGGCCGCCAACTGCGCCAGCGCGCCCAGCGTCAGCCAGCCCGCATAACCCGGGCTCACCGCCGGCAGGCCCCTGGGCGCGCCGCCCAGTGCCACCACGGCCGCCAGAAAGGCCAGGGCGAACGGCAGGCCGTAGAGAAAGCGCGCCAGTGTGGCGGCCAGCGTGCCGGTGGCCGTGGTCAGGTTGCGCTGGGCGGCGTTGCGGATCGTCTGCGCAAACGCGGCCCAGACGACGAGCGGAATCCAGGCCCAGACGGGCAAGGCGGGTAGGTGCATGACGTGGTGCGGGCGAACGGGCGCGGATGGGGGGACGTGCAGGGCGGCCACCGAGGTTAACGTGAATCGGCGCGGCCGCCGTCTGGATTGGCGATGGCGCCGGTCGTCACTTGCGGACTTGCGGCGTGCGGGGCATCATTTATGGCCATGACGAACCAAGCACCAACCCGCCCAAACGCCAGCGCGCTCGCGCTCTACGGCCACCCATTTTCTTCCTACACGCAAAAGGTGTTGATCGCGCTGTACGAGAACCACACGCCGTTCGACTTCCGCGTGTTCGGGCCCGACACCCCGCAGCACGCGGCCGAGTGGCTGCGCCGCTGGCCCCTGCGCAAGTTCCCGCTGCTGGTCGACGGCGCGCGTGACGTGGCCGAAACCAGCATCATCATCGAGTACCTGCAGCTGCGGCATCCCGGCCCGGTGCGCCTGCTGCCCGCCGATGCCATGGACGCGCTGGACGTGCGCTTTCTCGACCGCTTCTTCGACCTGCACGTCATGAACGTGGTGCAGCACGCCGTCAACGGCGCATTGACCGGCGACGCGGTGAAGCGCCGTGACGGGTTGGTGTTCGCGGAGGAGAAGTTGACGTGGGCCTATGCCTGGCTGGAGCAGCATCTCGTCGGCCGCACCTGGTCCTCAGGTGCGGACTTCACGCTGGCCGATTGCGCGGCCGCGCCGTCATTGTTCTATGCCGACTGGACACATCGGATCTCGGACGCCTATCCGCTGCTGCGGGCCTACCGCGCGCGGTTGCTGGCCCGGCCGTCGTTCGCGCGTGCGGTGGAGGAGGCGCGAAGCTTCCGGCCTTTGTTTCCACTGGGGGCGCCGGATCGGGATTGAGTCGCCGGCGTGGTCCGGCGGCGATGCCCGCGGCGCGCCTCGGAAACTGGTACAACCGGCGTGAAGCGGAGCAGCCTGGAACCCGCGCCCCCCGCCATCCGCAGCCACCCATCAAGAGCCAGCCCTTTGCCGCAACGCCCCAACATCGCCCTGCGTGATCTGCGCACGCGCCTGCCCGCGCTGCAGGCCTTCATCACCGAACGCGGCGGCGAGGTGTTGTCGCCCACCAATGACTTCGAGGTGCTGCGTTTTCGCGCGCAGGGTGGCGTGCATGTGGTGAGCCGGCAGGCCAGTGGCCACATCACCTATGGCGGCGACTCGGCGCTGGCCGTGCAATGCTGGCTGGCGCACCTGCCCTGGCGCGGCTCCGACAGCCACCGCGGCCAGGCCGGCAAGCGGCTGCGCTCGCTGAACGTGCGCACGCTGCTCGAACGCGATGGCGACGCCTGTTTCCTGTGCGGCCAGGCGCTCGGCGACGACATCACCGAGGAACACCTGGTGCCGGTGACCCACGGCGGACCGGACCACATCGCCAACAAGGTGCTGGCCCATGCGGCCTGCAATAAACGCATGGGTCATCTGTCGGTGATGGAGAAGATCCGCCTGCGCGACCAGGAGCTTCGCGCCGCCTGCTAAACCGCGACGACCAGGTCCAGCTCCACCGAAGCGTTCTTCGGCAACTGCACCACGCCGACCGAGGTGCGCGTATGGCGGCCGGCCTCGCCCAGCACCTCGTGCAGCAGTGCGGAGGCGGCATCGGCGACTTCGCTTTGCTGCGTGAAGTCCATCGCGCTTTGCACGTAGACCGTCATGCGCAAGGCCTGCGCCACGGCGTCGAGGCTACCCAGCGTTTGCCGCAGGATGGCCAGCGTGCGCACGGTGCAGATGCAGGCCGCACGTTGCGCTTCCTCGAGCGTCACCTCTGCACCCACGCGGCCGGTGACGGCAACCACGGTGCCGATGCGTGGCACCTGTCCGCTGACATAGGCCGTGCCGGCGTGCACGATGGCCGGCGTGTAGTTGCCACCGATGCGGATGGCTTCGGAGAGGTTGAAACCCAGGCGTTGTGCGGCGCGTTCGAACAGGGTGTTTCTGGAGTCGGTCATGGCTGGTGCAGGGGTTGTGTTGAAGGGTTCCGGCTTCAAGCCAGGCGCGCCGGCCCGCGGCCGAAGAGCCTGCGCCACGTGGCGGCGGCGAAGTCGCGCACGGGTTGTACCACTGGGGGCCAGGCGGGTTGCACGGGGTATGCGGGCCGCACGCGCAGCACGGCATTGTGTTCGGCCCACAGCACCACCCAGCCGGTGTGTGCCAGCACGTGGGTCGCGTGGGCTTCGACGCGGTGGCGCGGCCGCAGCAGTTGTTCGCCCAGCCAGTGCGGCGTCTCGGACAACCACACCCCACCACGCAGCGGCGTGACGACGGTGCCGGCCGTCCAGTACAACATCTGCGACTGGCCGGGGCGGATGCGCAGCAGTTCGGACACAAGAGGCAGGGGCGTGGCGGCGGGGGTTCGCATAAGGGTCTCGCTGGTCGGTGGATGGAGCCCCAAGCTTAGGCAGCGGCGGTGTCTGGCGACAGACACACCAAACCTCTTTCTGTACCGTCACAGACGGACATTCGCAGCGTCTGTTATGGTCCGGAATTCGTCCATCTGTGTCTGTGCCGCCTCGGCGGCAACAACGATCATTCCGCCATGGCCGCACTACTGCATTCGACCCCCGCCCCGCCCGGCGGCGGTGCGCCTTCGCTTTATTCCGTTGGCCCCGACGCCGCAGCGGCACCCCTTTACCAACGCCTGGCCAGCCACTACCGCCAGGCCATCCATGCCGGTGTGCTGGCGCCGGGCGAACGCATGCCGTCGGTGCGCAAGCTCACACTGCTGCACCAGGTGAGCCTGTCGACCGCGCTCGAGGTCTGCCACCGGCTGGAAGACGAAGGCCTGCTGGCCGCCAAGCCGCGCTCGGGCTATTTCGTGCAGCAGCCGCGCCGTGCCACGCTGGTGCCCTTGCGCGAGCCGGACATCGGCGCCGCCGTGGCGGCCGCCAGCGACCCGCTGGACCGCACGCGTTATGGCGGCATCCACCACAAGGTGTCGGATTACGTGGCCCAGTGCGAGCGGTTTTCGATGGTCACCAACCTGGCCGGTGCCTACGGCGCGCCCGAGGTGTATCCCGGTGCAGCCTTGCAGCGCGCCGCCACGCGGGTGCTGCGCCGCGCGCCCGAGTTGCTGGTCAGCGCCGTCGGTTCGCACGGCGACGCGAACCTGCGCAGCGTGCTGGCCCGGCGCGCGCTTTCGGCCGGCATGCGGCTCGCGCCGGAAGAGATCGTGATCACCTACGGCTGCACCGAGGCACTGCACCTCGCGTTGCGCGCCGTCACCGAACCCGGCGACACCGTGGCCGTGGAATCGCCCACCTACTACGGCCTGCTCCAGACCATCGAAAGCCTGGGCCTGCGCGCGCTCGAAGTCCCCACCAGCCCGGCCACCGGCCTGTCCGTCGAGGCGCTGGAGCTGGCGTTCCAGACACATCCGGCGATCAAGGCCGTGGTGGCCATTCCCAACCTGCACAACCCGCTGGGCTGCGTCATGCCCGACGAACACAAGGCCCGCCTGGTGGCGTTGTGCGAAGGCGCGGGCGTGCCGCTGATCGAAGACGACACCTATGGCACCCTGGCCGACGGCGACACCCAGCTGCAAGCCGCCAAGGCCTGGGACCAGACCGGCAACGTGATCTATTGCGCCTCGCTGCGCAAGACCCTGGCGCCTGGCCTGCGCCTGGGCTGGGTGGCCGGCGGCCGCTGGCATGCGCGCATCCAGATGCTCAAGTACGCGCAGAGCCGCTACAACGAAGCCCTGGCCCAGATGACCGCCGCCGAGTTCATGCAGACCAGCGCCTATGACCGGCACATCATGCGGCTGCGTCAACAGCTGAAGACCCAGCGCGAGCAGACGGCCGAAGCCATCGGCACCTACTTCCCGGCGGGCACGCGGTTGAATCTGCCGAAGGGCAGCATGATGCTGTGGGTGGAGTTGCCGGACCAGCGGCCGGTGCAGCCGGTGTTCCTGGCGGCCTTGAAGCTCGGCATCAGGGTGGCGCCGGGCACGCTGTTTTCGAATACTTCGCGGTATGACCACTACATGCGGATTTGTTGTGGGGATCCGTTTTCTAAGCGGGTGGATGGGGCTTTGCGGCAGTTGGCGGGGTTGTTGAATGGGGTTGGGGGGAAGGGGGCGGGTTAGTGTTGATGCTGGGTTTTTTGAGGCCGATCCCCGGATCGCCGTGCTGAAGGGTCTGGTTCGGCTTTCATGTCTGATTGATTTGTCAACGTTTGTTGACGCGGCTGGCCGGTCTCGCACG
>JAQGMQ010000042.1 GCA_028292305.1 Rhodoferax sp. | reverse complement strand
AGAACTTGGCGTAGATTCCGACGCCTGCGACCAATCCGAGCGCAAGCCACCAGCCCGGCCCGTTTCTGGTGGTGCCGCGCCACAACAGCCAGCAGATGGCCGCCCAGAATGGCATCTGCGCATAGTCGTGATTGAATTGCGGCGTTGGCCAGCCAAAGAAGTAGATCGACGGCATCAGCAGCACAGCGGCCAGCGCACGCCTGTGGCCGAGAATGTCACGTCCCAGCAGATAGACGAATATGAAGGTCGACGTAACAACCAGCTGGCTCAGGAGATATTGTGGCCAGCGGAACGACCCGGTCAGGAGATGGGCCGTCTCGAGCAGCCATCCCGGAAGCTGCGGATGCTTGTAGGTCAGGAGCACCCATTCGCGCCCCCACATGAACCCCTCGACGACGTCGCCGGGAGGCGCAACGTCCACAAGCGCCGGCAACACAGTCCAGAAGACGATCTGCATCGTGCACAGAAGCGCCAGCACATAGCCGGGATGGCGTGACAGGGCGGACAGGATCGATGCGGCATGCCTGTCTTGCGCAACGGGCACGTCTGCCGGCAGCCACTTGCTCATGGGGTCTTCGATTTCATGTCGCGTTTGGATCGCACCGGGCGGATTTACGGCTGTGCCTATGGCATAGACTTGCGGCCGGAGCCAGCGGGAGAACGCCAAACATTCGAGCGCTGACTGCCCTCCAAACGTTGCCGTACCGGGGGCTGGATGCCGTCGCCCATCGGCCAAGCCCGCCTTTTCTGGCTTGGCCGTACACACCACCGGGGCGGCGCGCTCGGTCCAAACCTTACGGAAATGTATAATAATACCACCATCGCAAAACCAAGATTGCAGCTGAGATTGCCGCGCGACGCCGACTTTCACCGCGAATCCAGGCAAAAAAAATGGCAATGGAAGACGCTACCCAGGAGCATCTCGAAAACGCCGAGCATGCTGAACATGCCGCGCACGAGGGCAATCCCTTTCTGACCACAGTCTCGGTCACCATAGCGGTTCTCGCCGTCATGGCGGCAACCGTCGGCAGCTTTGAATCGCTGGAGACCGCGGACACGATCAACGACAAGAGCGAAGCCGCCTATCTGCAGAACAAGGCGAGCGACCAGTGGAGCTTCTTCCAGGCCAAGAGCATCAAGAAGAACAGCTATGAAATCGCCGCCGCCATGGGCGGGTCTGCCGCCGCACAGTTTCAGGCCGACGCCAAGCGTAACGAGGCCGACAGTGCCGACATCCAGGCCAAGGCGCAGGATTACGAGAAACAGGTCGACGAGAAGCTGCACGACAGCGACGTCCACGCCGGGCGGCACCACATCCTGACATTTGCGGTAACGGTGCTGCACATCTCCATTGCCGTCGCGACGCTGTCGATCATCATGCACGGCAAGCGTTGGCCGTGGATTGGTTCGCTGGTTCTGGGCGCATTGGGCCTCGTGGCGGCAGGTTTCGCCTACGTCTGATCGATATCGGCTCACGTCGCCTTCGAGATTCCCCTTCATCAAGATTTTCCCAATCACAGGACCTGCGATGAGCCAGCATGCCGTCATCCACCATCGTGCCCTCGACTTCTGGCTGGCGCGCGCGGCGGTGCTGGTGATCATCTGCCTGCAGCTGCTGGTCATCAACGATCTGTCGTTCGGGCCGCGCTGGCTGGCGCCGGCCCTGGAAACGGCGCTGCTGCTACCCTTGTCGGTGGCGACGGCCTGGACACAGGCCGAGGCGAGGAAGGCCGCCCAGGATCATCAATGGCGTTCGATCGGCGAGTTTCGCGTGCTGATCCGCAGGACCGCCCTGGTCATGACCGGCGTCATCAGCATCATGAATTGCGGTTCGCTGTTCTTGCTGGTGCGCGCTCTGCTGGCGGGCCATGCGGGCGGCGGGACCACCCTCCTCGTCGATGCCCTGAACATCTGGGTCACCAACGTCATCGTCTTCGCGCTGTGGTTCTGGAGCACCGACCGAGGCGGTCCGCCGACCTGTGGTCTGGTCAAGCGCGCCCAGTCCGATTTCCTGTTTCCGCAAATGACGTTGAACGACAGCGACCTGCGCAACTGGCTGCCGGGCTTCGTCGACTATGTCTTCCTCGCCTTCACCAATGCGACGGCGTTCTCGCCCACCGACACCATGCCGCTCTCCCCGCGCGCCAAGTTGCTGATGATGGCCGAGGCGATGATCTCGCTGCTGACGATTGCACTCGTGGCCGCACGCGCGGTCAATATTCTGACGTGAGCCTTGGTGCGGATTCGATGGAATGGCGCCTCGCCAAGGACCTTTCCGTTCCGCCGAAACG
The DNA here is from genome assembly GCA_028292305.1 of Rhodoferax sp. Taxonomy (GTDB): domain Bacteria; phylum Pseudomonadota; class Gammaproteobacteria; order Burkholderiales; family Burkholderiaceae_C; genus Rhodoferax_B. Next base: position 1,236 of record JAQGMQ010000042.1, on the reverse strand, counting down.
CAAAAAAGGCCCGCCCGGCGAACCGGAGCGGGCCTTTTGATTCCGAATAACCGGTTGAGACAATTTACCGGTGCCTGCCGCTTGCAGGTGTTGGAGCCGGCAGCTTGACACGGATCCTGCTCAGCAGACCGCCGAGAATGTCGGTCCTGTTGCCGTTCCGCCTGCAGCCAAGGCGAAGTCACGCGGTTGCGAATTGGATGATGCCTGGAAGGGGCGCACTATCATCCAGCGAATTCACAAGGAGAGGCCCCATGGCGTTCGACTACTGCCACCCGACTGCACCGCACAAGAAGCTGCGCATCCCCAACTGGTACGTGTCGAGCCTGATGATGGACCGGGCGCTCGACGCCGTGGCGCGCAAGGTCAAGAACCTCGACCGAGAGCACGACATCCCCTACCTCGCCGGCTATTCGAAGGACGGCAAGACGATCTATATCGACCGGCACATGCCCAGTAACTGGCAGTACAAGGGCCGCACGATCAACACCGACCGCTTCCTGCTGTTGCACGAGGAAGTCGAGAAAACACTGATCGACCAGTTGGACCTGCACTATCTGCACGCCCACCAGATCGCCACGCGGGCCGAGGAAGCCGCGGTGCGGGCGGCCGGCATTTCCTGGCGCGAATATGACCGCTTCATGCAGAAATACGTGAAGACGATGGACGACGAAAGGCTGACCAAGGTGCCTGCCGATCTCGACCTGAAACCCTATCGTGACGAGCACGACACCGATCTGCTGGAGCGGATGGCTGAAGACGTCGAGAAAGGCGTTCAGCCGGCTGGGGTGGACAAGCCCGGCTTGCACGCCAGGATCAAGGGCCAGTTGAAGACGATGCTGGCGCACTCACATTCGCACCAGCCGAAAGGCAGCGCGGTGGCAAAGGCCAAGCCCGCCACGAAGAAGTGAGCCTTGCGGCGCCAACCAAACCGTTCGACCAGATGATAGCGAGCAGGAAGCCCGCATTTCCAATCTCGCGTCAGCGCGACCGAACTCTACCCGTCCTCTGCTCCCGGCTTGAACCTGCGCACGATCACCTCGAACACAATGTCGGAAATCCACATCGCCGATACGCCGATGAGGAAGGCCGCGGCCAGCGTGGTGGTGTCGTCGTCGGCGAGCGGCAGACCGGTGGCGCGGAAGTACTGTACGACGGGCAGTGTCAGATAGGCGGCCGCCTGGGCGCCGCATATCGGCGACGCCACCATTTCGCGCAGCTTGTAGCGATGGCGCGAGA
>JAQGMQ010000039.1 GCA_028292305.1 Rhodoferax sp. | reverse complement strand
GAAAAGAGCTTTCAATTCCTGGCGCCGGAGGACATCGCGGCCATGGTGGCTTACCTGCGCACCGTGCCCAAGTCAGGCGACGTTGACGAAGCCTCAAGCGGCCAGCCGCGCCATGGCTTCGGCAAGCCGATCAGCAGCGAACCCACGCTGCGCGGCGCAGCGGGGCCGAACGAACTGAACAGCCTGACCACCGGCGCCAGCCTGTTCAGCGGCAACTGCGCGGCCTGCCACCAGGCTGATGCCTCCGGCAGCGGCGACCAGTTCTATCCCTCGCTGTTCCACAACACCGCCACCGGCGCCAGGAATCCGTCGAACCTGCTGGCGACCATCCTGTTCGGTGTGGAACGCACGGTGGGCGGTCAACAGGTGATGATGCCGCGCTTCGACGGCAGCTCGCCGGTGAACCCGTTGAGCGATGAACAGGTTGCCTCGATCGCCAACTACGTGCTGGCGCAGTACGGCAACCCCGCCGTGCAGGTGGTTGCAGCCGACGTGCGGCAAACGCGTGAAGGCGGCCCGAAGCCGCTGCTGGCCAAGGTGCAGCCGGTGTTTGCGCCGCTGGCGTTCATCGTGCCGATTTTGCTCATCGTGCTGGTGGTCTGGCTGCTGGCCAGAAGGCGCCGGCGGCAGGCCGGGCGCCTGGGCCGCTGAATCGCTAGGCGACGTCGCCGAGTTCCTTGGCGGCCAGGCCTTTGACGATGGCGGCTTCGAGTCGCTCGGGATCGAAGGGCTTGACCAGAAAGTCGTCGAAGCCGGCGGCCAGCGCCCTGGACCGGTCGCCTTCGGTGCCGAAGCCGGTGAGGGCGATCAGCAGAACGCGGTGCCCATCGGCCGACTGCCGCACGCGCCGCGCCACCTCCATCCCGTCGAAGCCGGGCAGGCCGATATCCACCACGGCGATGTCGCTGGGCCCGGCGAGAATCAACTGCACCCCGGACGGCCCATCGGCTGCGCCGTTGATCTTGCGCCCCTCGGATTCCAGCAGCAGCATGAGCATCTCGCGGTTGTCGGCGATGTCCTCGACGATGGTCAGCAACAGCTCGCGTGACCGGCTCGGCGTCGCAGCCACGGCGTCGCGCACCGGCGATGCGACCCGTGGAAAGCGCACGGCGAAGGTCGAGCCCTGGCCCGGGCCGGCGCTCGCCACCGTGATCTCGCCGCCATGCAGGTGCACCAGCTTGCGCGCCAGGGTCAGGCCGAGGCCGACACCGCCTTGCGACCGGTCGATGCCGCGCTCTCCCTGCGTGAAGGCATCGAACATGCGCTCGGTCGCCTCGGCCGCGATCCCGACGCCGGTGTCCACCACGCGCAGCACGCTGCAATCGGGTTCGGCCAGCACCTCCAGCGTGACGGCACCGCCAGGCGGCGTGTACTTGCAGGCATTGTCCAGCAGGTGCGTGATCAGGAATTCGATGCGGGCCTCGTCGGCTTCGATCCAGGCGGGCGCGTGGGCGATGCGGATCTGCAGATGGGTGCAGCGCCCGGTCTCCTCGAAACGCAACAGCACCCGGGCCGCAAGCTGTGCCAGATCGACCTGGGTCTTGTGCAGCACGATCTCGTCCGAATCGAGCTGGGCCACGTCCATCAGGTCATTCACCATGGCCGTCAGGTGCCGGGCCTGTCGGCGGATGATGTCCCGGCTTCGGCTCAGCTGCGTGTGTGAAACCAGGTCGGCCCACAACAGCTCGACGGCCGAGGTGATGGTGCTGAGCGGGTTGCGCAGTTCGTGCCCCATCATGGCCAGGAACTGGTCTTTGGCGCGGCTGCTGCTTTCAGCCTGGCGGCGGGCAATGGCCTCGCGCTCAAGCGACGCGTTGAGGGAAGCCTCGCGCATCAACAGTTGCCGGTGGGCCTCGGCCAGTGCGCCGCCCACCGTTCTTGCTTCGTTGATCGGCAGCAGCACGGGCGGCGCAAGCTGCGGGTCGCCCAGTGCGTTGGCCGAGGCCAGCAGACCCGAGAACGACAGGTGGATGTCGCGGCCGAGGCGCCACGCCGCCGTCAGCGCGCCGAGCACGGCGACCAGCGCCGCCAGCAGCACCGCCAGGGTTGGCCAGTAGAGCGCTTCGTCGACTTCGTCCTGCGGTACCCCCGCCGACAACAGCCAGCCGCTAGCCTCGGACCGACTGAAGGCAATGTAGTAGGGCTTGCTGTCCAGACCCTTGCCCTTGAAGATGCCGCTCGACCGGCCGATGGTGTTGTCCCAATAGGCCGGCGGCGCCTTGGCGGCTACCCATTTCTCGGTATCGAGCGTGCGTGTGACGACGGTTGCGTTCTTGTCGAAGAGGGTCAGCGTGCCCCGTTGGCTGACGGGATAGGCGCGCAGCAGGTCCAGCCAGTGCGCCTGCGGAATGACGGCATAGATCACCCCCTGCGTTGCGTCCTTGCGCATGATGGCGGCGGCGACGAAGACGACATGGCGTCCGTCGGCCGTGGTGACCACGTTGGAGATGAAGCCCGTGGCCGACGCCATGGTGCGGCGCATGTCCTCGGCGGGCAGGGTGGGAGGTGCGGGCGTGCCGGGCCGTGCGGCGGTCATGATCACGCGGCCCTGTGCATCGGTCAACGCTACGGCAACCCAGTGTGGGTAGTTGTCGAGCAGCCGACGGAAGCGCCGCAGCAGGACCACCTCGGTATCAGCGGACGGAATTTCAGTCGCGTCGCCCGCCGCCCGCAGCGTGCGCTGGGTCACGGCAAACTCCGTGTCCAGGGCGAGGCGCACCGCGCTTGCGCGCTCGAGGTATTGCTGCTGGTAGGCCAGGCGCTGCTGCTGCCACAGCTGGTAGGTCACGTAGCCAGCCAGCAAGACGAGCGGCAGAGCCACGCCCGCAACCAGCGCCACCAACAGGGTTTTGATTCTCACGGAAGCCTTGAGTGACCGCGTACGGAACTGCCGCAGCAACGGTAGTCGGCGATGATGCCAGATACCTCTCGATTGGCGAATGTGTGCAGTGGCTGGACCGAAGAGAGAACGCGACGCTGACAAAGCCCGTCATGCCTTCCAGTATTATCGCGAGCCGTGCGGCAACCCCCTGCACGGCAAGCACCACCGTCTGGCCCCACCAACAGGCCGGAACGATCGGAGTCTTTCGCCAGGAGCCTCCGTGGGGACGAAGGCCATGGCCCTTCCTGCAAGTGGCTGCGCCGTTGACCTGTTCGCACTGCCGCACTGCCGCATGGGCGATGCGCTTCATCGGCCGCACCCGTTCCTACCGGTAGAAGGCCGCTCCGGCCGAAGCAGACACAGCAAGCATGGCACTTCAAGATTTCGACGTACTCATCGTGGGCAGCGGCCTGGCCGGGCTCAGCGCCGCGCTGCACCTGGCGCCAACGCACCGCGTGGCGGTGTTGACCAAGACCACGCTCGGCAGCGGCGCCAGCGAATGGGCGCAGGGCGGCATTGCCGCGGTGCTGGGTGAAGGCGACAGCCTTGATTCACACGTCGAAGACACGCTGGTGGCGGGCGCGGGCCTGTGCGATGTGGCGGCCACCCGCTTCGTGGTGGCGCATTCGCCCGATGCCATTGCCTGGCTGCAGAACCTGGGCGTGGCTTTTTCCACAGAAGGCGATGCCCTTCACCTGACGCGTGAAGGCGGTCACAGCCACCGCCGCATCGTGCATGCCACCGACGCGACGGGCGCTGCGGTGCAGCAGCAGTTGGTGGCCGCGGTGCTGCGCACGACCGGTATCACCGTCTTCGAAGACCACGTGCTGGTGGACCTCATCAGCCACCAACGGCTCGG
>JAQGMQ010000021.1 GCA_028292305.1 Rhodoferax sp. | reverse complement strand
CATGGAATTCGATTTCGCTGCCATCTCGCGGGCCGCTCCGTTCCTTGTAGAGGGCATGGGCACCACCCTCCAGCTGACGTTTCTCGCGGTGGTTCTCGGGTTCACGCTGGGCACCTTGCTGACGGTGGCACGGCTTTCCGCCATCAGGGCGGTGTCGCTGGTGGCCACGGTGTATGTCAACGGCATCCGGGCGGTTCCGCTGATCATGGTGATCTTCTGGATCTACTTTCTGCTGCCCGTGCTGAGCGGCCGCCAGATCGGCGCTTTCAACTCGGCGCTGATCGCCTTCGTTCTCTTCGAGGGAGCCTACTTCAGCGAGATCATTCGCGCTGGCGTGAAGAGCATCTCGCGCGGCCAGATGCAGGCCGCCCTGGCCAGCGGCATGAGTTATTTGCAGGGCATGAGACTGGTGGTGCTGCCGCAGGCGTTCCGCAAAATGCTGCCGGTGCTGCTGACACAGAGCATCGCCCTGTTTCAGGACACCTCGCTGGTCTACGTGGTCGGCCTGATGGACTTTCTCACCGCGACATCCACCATCGCCTCGCGCGACGGCCGCCTGGTGGAGCTGTACAGCTTTGCCGCGGTGGTCTACCTCGTCATCTGCCTGCTGGCCTCATTCATTACCGCGCGGCTGGCCAGGCGCTTGTCCGTCACCTGAAGGCTTTCCATGATTCAAATCCAGAACCTCTCGAAGTGGTACGGCGACTTTCAGGTGCTGAAGGATTGCTCGCTGAACGTCGCCAAAGGCGAAGTGATTGTGGTGTGCGGGCCCTCGGGGTCGGGCAAAAGCACACTCATCAAGTGCGTCAATGGGCTCGAGGCATTTCAGCAGGGTGCAATTACCGTGGACACGCAGCCGCTGAGTGGCGACGCAAAGGCGCTGCGGAAGTTGCGCCGGCGCATCGGCATGGTCTTTCAGAACTTCGAGCTATACCCCCATCTGCGGGTGATCGACAACCTCAACATCGCCCAGGTCAAGGTTCTGGGTCGGCCCAAAGAGCAGGCCAGGCAGCGCTCGCTGGAACTGCTGGAGCGTGTGGGGTTGTCCGCCCATGCCGCCAAGTTCCCCGGGCAGTTGTCGGGCGGACAGCAGCAGCGGGTGGCGATCGCGCGCAGTCTCGCGATGGACCCGATTGCGATGCTGTTCGACGAACCGACATCGGCGCTCGATCCTGAAATGGTCAACGAGGTGCTCGATGTCATGACCGATCTCGCAAAGAACGGCATGACCATGGTCTGCGTGACGCACGAAATGGGTTTCGCACGGCGCGTGGCAAACCGTGTGGTCTTCATGGACCAGGGTGCCATCGTGGAAGAGGGCGACGCTGAAACCTTCTTTACCTCCCCAAAGAGCATTCGGGCCAAGGACTTTCTATCCAAAGTGCTTTCACATTGAGACGGCTTGCGCTCAAGGAGAATCTATGAACACCGAACCGATCCTGCCGCAACCCTCACGGGCGGGTGGCCTCTATACCCCGGTCGTGATCCATCAAGGCATCGCGTACGTGAGTGGTCAGCTGCCGCGCATGAACAACGAGTTGCAATTCCCGGGCCGCGTGGGCGCAGACATCGACCTGGCCACCGCGCGTGAAGCAGCCCGGCTTTGCGCGATGCAGGCGCTGGCCACGCTGGACCGCGAACTCGGCGGGCTGGGCCGCGTGATCAGGCTGCTGAAGCTGACCGGCTACGTCGCCTGCACCGAGGGCTTCAGGCAACAGCCGGCTGTGATCGACGCGGCCTCGGAATACTTCAACGAAGTGCTGGGCCCGCGCGGCGCGCATGCGCGGTCGGCCATTGGCGTGTTCGCGCTGCCGCACGGTGCGGCGGTAGAAGTCGAAATCACGGTCGCGGTGAGGGAGTGATGTCGGCGTTGAGCGCATACGACTGGCGGGACTTGCGTGAGCGCACGCCGGCGGCAGCGGCCTATCTGCATTTCAACCATGCATCGGCCAGCTTGCCAGACGCCTCGGTGTTCAGGGCGCAGCGCGATTTTCTCGATCTGGAGGCGTCCATCGGTACACACCGTGCCGCGCAGCAGATGGCAGATGAATTGGCGGCCGTTCACGCGGTGGTTGGGCGGTTGGTGAACGTGGAAGGCTGGCAGGTCGCGCTGACGCATTCCGCCTCGCATGGCTGGGCCGGCGCGCTCAGTGCGCTGGCCGTGCGCGGCCCCGTGCAAGTCTTTTTGAGCTGCAACGAGTGGGCCGCCAATTTGATGAACATGGCCTGGCATCCAGGCCTGGTCCGCACCATGCTTCAGAGCCCGGTGGACGGGAGCTGGGCCGAGGTGGTGGCCGCGGCCCTGGCACACCGCGATCCGCGCCTGACACCACTGGTGTCGCTGCCGCTCCTCAGCAGCCACAGCGGCGTGGTGCATGACCTCGCGGGGGTGGCGCAAGTTGTGCGGCAAGCCGGCGGCTGGCTGTTCGTGGACGCAAGCCAGGCCGTCGGGCAGATCGATGTGGACGCCACGGCGCTGGGCGCGGATGTGCTCGTGTTTCCGGCCCGCAAATGGTTGCGTGGGCCGCGGGGCATCGGCGTCGCGGCTTATTCGGCACGTGCCCTGGCCGAGCTGGGCGCACCTTATCCGATGGATATCCACGGAACGCGCCTCACACCGACGCAAGACGGCCTCGGAACCATGCACGCCCCGGCCGCCAACCGCTTCCAGGGTTATGAGCACCATCCCAGTCTGAGGCTCGGCCTGAAGGCGGCCGCCACGGTGCTTCTCGAAGCTGGCAAGCTGAGGGTGCAAGACCGCATCTCGACGCTTGCAACACGGCTTCGCGGTGGCTTGGCCCAACTCGAGGGAGTTCGCCTGCTCGATGCGGGTGGAGCGGGCCTGGTCTGCATATGCATTGAAGGGGCGAAGCACGAAGACGTGGTGCAGCGCCTGTGGGACGCAGGCGCAAGCGCGGCCGTGGTGACTTCGCGTTATGCGCCTCTGGCTCTGGCAAACCACCAGTCCGTCGTGCGGTTCAGTCCGCACGTGGTCACCCAGGAGTCCGAGGTCGATGGTCTTGTCGATCTCGTCGCGAAAACCGTGCGCATGCTGCGCTCGCTGAAACCCTTACCACTGTCATGAACGAAAGGTACCCATGGATCTTCAATTGAATGGAAAAACAGCATTGGTGTTAGGCGGCGGAGGCGGCCTTGGCAGCGCCATCGCGCGCTCGTTGGGAGCGGAGGGCTGTGCGGTAGCGGTTGCGGACATCGATCTGGCGGCAGCGCAGGCGACGGCGCAAGCGGTACAGGCAGCTGGAGGCTCGGCCATGGCCTTGCAATGGGACCTGGCGGACACGGAGGCGATCGCCGCCCGGGTGGCCCGCATCGAATCAGAGATCGGTCCGGTCGATATTCTGGTCAACAACACGGGTGGCCCGCCACCGACGCCGGCGAGCGGACAAGACCTGGCTTTGTGGCGCAAGCATTTCGATGCCATGGTGCTGTCGGTCATTGCCATCACCGACCAGTTACTGCCCGGCATGCGACAACGCGGCTTCGGCCGGATCATCACCAGCACATCGTCGGGCGTGGTGGCTCCTATTGCCAACCTCGGGCTGTCCAACGCCTTGCGGCTCGCGTTGGTGGGGTGGTCAAAAACGCTCTCACGCGAAGTCGGCCACGATGGCGTGACCTGCAACATCGTCTTGCCCGGGCGCATCGCCACCGCACGCATCCATTTCCTCGACGAAGCAAAAGCGAAGCGCGAGAACCGCCCGCTTGCCGACGTCACGGCGGAAAGCACGGGCGCGATCGCGGTTGGCCGTTATGGCGAACCCGGCGAATACGCCGATGCAGTGACCTTCCTGGCCAGCCCGCGCGCGGGCTACATCACCGGCTCGACGCTGCGCATCGATGGCGGGCTGATCGCCTCCATCTGAACTTCCACCCATCAAGTCCACCGAGTCCACCATGACCACCATCGAATCACTTCCGCTGGATCCGGCGATTGCCCAGGCATTGTCGGGTGTATCCACCGCCACGCTGACGACCGTCCTGCTCAAGCACGGCTTGCGCAATACCTGGCTGCGCGGTACCCGTCCGCTTGCGCCGGGCTTGCCCAGAACCGTAGGGCGCGCCTTCACGTTGCGTTTTGTGTCAGCACGCGAAGACCTGGCCACGCCGGCTTCATGGGGCTCGCCCATCTCGACCCGCGCCGCCATCGAGTGCATGCCGCAAGGATGCATCGCGGTGGTCGGCGCGCTGGGTACGACCGATGCCGGCATCTTCGGCGACATCCTGTGTGCCCGGATGCGGCGGCGTGGCGTTGCCGCGCTGGTCACCGATGGCGTGGTGCGGGATGTGGAGGGCGTGCTGGCCACGGGCCTGCCCGTGTGGTGCCAGGGCACGGCTGCGCCACCGTCGGTCGCCGGGCTCACCTTCGTGGGCTGGCAGGAGCCCATCGATTGCGGTGGCGTGGCGGTGTTTCCGAATGACCTCATCGTCGTCGACCAGGACGGCGCCGTGCTGGTGCCCGCTGCAATGGTCAATGAGGTTGTGGCGGCAGCGGTCGAACAGGAGCAACTGGAGGGCTGGATGATGTCCCAGATCGATCTGGGCGTGGCACTGCCCGGCCTCTATCCGCCCAATGACGAAAACAAGGCACGGTACCAGGCCTGGGCGCGCGCGCTGCACCGTCCAAATGAGCCGGTCTGACCGGACAACGCCGCTTGCCCCCAACGCCTGAGGCAACGCGGCATACCTGCTGAAAAGCTTCACGCCGGACTGTTCTTGACCGCCAATTGACCGCGACTTGACCTCCACTTGACCAGCATGCCTACCGTTCCTTTTCACCTTGCGTTTCCCGTTGGCGATCTCGGTGAAGCCCGGGATTTCTATCGCGACCTCCTCGGATGCCCCGAGGGCCGGAGTTCACCCGACTGGATCGATTTCGATTTCCACGGACACCAGATCGTGGCGCATCTCGCCCCCGCGGAAACGGGGCCGGCGGCGACGAGCCATGTCGATTGATGCGTTGCACGCGTGGTTGCTGCTGACCCGGCAGAAGGCAACGGATGGCACCGCGACCGCCAAAGCCTTGGACTACAGCCTGCGGCGTTGGCAGGCGCTGACTCGGTTCGCAAATGACGGGTACTTGCCCGCCTATTTCAAGGATGTGCTGACGCGGCTGCCACCTCAACGGGCCGGCCTGGTTCATGGACTGCTGGCGCATGGCGGGCAACGCCAAACTTGGCCGTGACCATCTGCAGGCCCACGTCAAGATGGGTTTGCCGCGCGCTTCCGCTTGAGACGCTGGCGCGGATCCTGCTAAGCCACAGGGGCGATACCGGCTGCGGCCGCTCGTCCCTCGCACACCCCCATCGAAAGGAGACTCATGACGCCCCCTCCCACTTCACCGCAGCCACGTTCGGCCGCGCGCCTGGCCTCGCGTTTGGCCTCGCGCGGACCCCTGTTCGCGGCGATCTGCGCCGTCTGCGCACTGCTGCCCGGCCTTGCCGCCGCACAGGGCAACACCGCCGCAACCGAGGACCGGTACATCGTGCTGATCAATCCGAACTCG
>JAQGMQ010000004.1 GCA_028292305.1 Rhodoferax sp. | reverse complement strand
CTATCTCGCGGCGTTCGTGGTCTGTCTCAGCCTGTCGGTGCCGCTGGCCGGGCTGGCCCGCCACCTGCCGTCGGCCGGCGGCCTCTACACCTACATCTCGGCCGGCATCGGGCCGAAGTCGGGCTTTATGACGGGCTGGCTCTACGCCATCATGGCGGCCATCGTGCCGGCTGCACTGGCCGCGTTCACCGGCGACATCCTCGAGAAAGAGCTGACCCTGAAGCTCGGCCTGCATGTGGCGTGGTGGGCCTATGCCCTGGTGATCCTGGCCATCTGCGTGGTCTGCGCCTACCGGGGTCTCGAGATATCGATGCGGGTGATGATCTTCATGTGCATCTTCGAGATGCTGGTGGGGCTGGGCCTGGCCGTCACCGGCTTGATCCACCCCGGCCCGGGCGGGCTGAACTTTGCCGGTTTCAACCCGGTCCACGTGAGCGGCAGTTCGGGCTTCTTCATCGCGGTGGTGCTGTCCATCTTTGCCTTCACCGGGTTCGAGAGCGCGGCCACCATCGGTGAGGAATCACGCGACCCGCAAAGGATCATTCCAAAGGCGATCATCGGCTCGCTGGTGCTGATCGGCGGCTTCTATGTGTTCTGCGCCTGGGGCCTGCAGATCGGCTGGGGCACCGACAACCTGAAGGCCTTGGCCGACAGCGAAGCCGCACCGGCCTTCGTGCTGGCCGACCGGCTGTGGAACGGCGCGTCGTTCATCGTGTTGATCGCGCTGGTCAACTCGGGCCTGAGTGTCTGCATCGCCTGCACCACCAGCGCCACGCGAACGCTGTATGGCATGGCCAAGACCGGCGCCTTGCCGGCCGTGCTGGCCCAGGTGCACCTGGTCCGGCGCACGCCGCACGCGGCCGTCATCCTGCAAACCGTGATTGCACTGGTCGCCGTGATCGGCGGCGGTTATGCGCTCGGACCCAACGACCTGTTCAATGTGCTGGGCACGGCCGGCACCTTTGTCTACATCCCGATCTTCATCATGATGAACATTGCGGCCTACCGTTTCTTCAAACAGCACCATCCTTCGGAGTTCAGCGTGCTGGCCCACGTGGTGTTGCCGATCTTTTCGACGGTGGCCTTGCTCACCATCGCATACTTCAGTTTGAATCCGCTGCCCGCCTACCCGATCGTGCTGGCCCCGTTGATCGCCATCGGCTACCTGGTGGTGGGGCTGGTCATCCTGTTCGGCAGAAACCTGAAGCCGGCCAACGCCGGCTGGATGAAGAAGGCCGGGCAGATTCCACAACTGGCTCAACACACTTGAAGAGGTATTTGCATGGCCGTCCACAAGACCAACAGTCGTCAGAAAAGCATTTGTGACTATGTCGCCAGAAAAGGCGAGGCCAGCATTGCCGATCTGAGCACGCGACTGGAAGTCTCGGCCATGACGATCCGCCGCGATCTCGACCAGCTTGCCGAATTCGGTCTGCTGGTGCGCACGCACGGCGGCGCCGCGGCCATCTCCAGCGTGGCGGTCGAACCGCCGTTCGCGATGCGCATGCGCACCAACGACGAAGCCAAGAAAAAGATCGCCCTGTTGATCAGCAAGCAGGTGGTCGACGGCCAGACGATTCTGCTGGACGGCGGCAGCACCGCACTGGCGATCGCCGAGGAACTCGCCGGGCGCGAAGTCACCGTGTGCACGTTGAGCATCAAGGCCGCGGAGGTCCTGGCCCGGGGCGATAAGACCAAGGTGATCGTGCCCGGCGGCATGGTCAGGAACGGTGAGATGAGCCTGGTCGGCTCGGAGGCCGAGGCCTTCCTGGGCAACTACCACTTCGACACCTACCTGATGACGATCTCGGCGATCTCGCACACCGGTGGCCTGACCGAGTGGAACCCGGAAGACGCGGCCATGAAACGACGCGCACTCAAATCCGCCAAGCGCGTGGTGCTGGTTTGCGACGCGTCCAAATTCGGTTCGGAGGCCTTTTCAAGAGTGGCCAATCTGTCGGAAGCGGACGCGTTGGTGACCGACGGGGACTTGTCGGACGAGAGCCGCAAGCTGGCGCAGGACGCCGGCATCGAACTACACATTGCCGAATAGAAAACGGCGAGCCAAAACTATGCAAGAAACCATGAACACGACCCCTTTTGAAATCAACATGGCGGAGCAGCCGGCTGCCCTCAGAGCCATAGCCGCCACCAAGCTGGATGGCGACATCGTCCAGGCGCTCCAGAACCCATGGGAGCGCGTCATCTTCACGGGCATGGGCAGCTCGCATTACGTGACCCATCCGATCTGGCGCCACCTGGTGGCGCACGGGCTGCCCGCCTGGAACGTGGACAGCGGCGTGTTGCTCGACAGCACCGGCCTGCTGAACGACAAGACGCTGCTGGTGGCCACGTCGCAATCCGGCGCCAGCGGTGAGGTCGTCGCGTTGTTGAACCAGCGCAAAGCGGGCCAACTGCGCTGCGGTTATGTGTTGGGCATCACCGCCAACGACGCCAGCCCGCTGGCCAGGCAAGCCGATGGTTTCGTGAACATCCGCTCGGGCGACGAGGCCACGGTCAGCACCAAGAGTTATCTGAATTCACTGGCCACGCTGTTCAGCCTGCGTGGCAGCTTGCTGGGCCCATCGGGCAAGGAACAGGAGAACACCGAACAGCAGATCCTGGCTGCCGCGGACGCCACGGAACGGCTGCTGCAGTCGCTCGACGTGCGTGCCCTGGCGCAGCAAGCCATTGCCGGCCAGGGCTTCAGGCTGGCCGCGGTGGGCAAGGGCAGCGACGTCGCGACTGCGCTGTATGCGGCGCTCATCACCAAGGAAGCCTCCAAGGTGGCCATCGAAGGCTACGCCGGCGGTGAGTTCCGGCATGGGCCTTTCGAGCTGGCCGGGCCGGGCCTGACCACCTTCGTCTACGGCCTCAACCGCGCGCTGCCCGATGCCGGCCTGGTCAAGCTGGCCAAGGACGTGGCGGCGACCGGGGCCCAGGTGGTGGCGGTCGGCGACCACAGGCTCGAACAGGCGCAGCACATCGACGTGGCCGGCGGCGATGAGTTCGTCCGCCTGGTGCTGGGCGCGGTCGTGGCGCAGAAGATCGCGGTGGAGGTCGCCAAAGCCAATGCCGTGGTGCCCGGCGCCTTTGCCTATGGTCGAAAAGTCACCACGTCGCTTTGAAATGCCGCAGCCCACAGCACACCCCAGCCCGGCCGCCACGGCCAGGCTGGTGGGGATAGACATTGGCGGCACCGCGACACGTTTCGTGGGTGTGGACGAAGCGGGCAGCGTGTTGGCGCAGCGGGTCGTGGCCACGCCGAACCATCTGACTGCCCAGGCGGCGCAAGCGCTGTTGTTCGACGGCATCGATGCGGTGCTGGAAGGGCAGGCTGCAACAGCCATCGGCATCGGTGCCAGCGGGCCCATAGACACACACGGCATCATCCGCAACCCCGACACGCTGCCGGTCTTCACCGGCATCGACCTGGTGCAGGCCTTGCGCTCGCGTTACCAGGTGGCCTGTGTCATCGACAACGACGCGGTGACCGCCGCACACGGTGAATATGCGCTAGGTGCCGCGCGGGGTCGTGCGGGTGTTTTGATGGTCACCCTCGGCACCGGCGTGGGCGTGTGTATGTCGCACCACGGCGTGCCCGTGCGCGGCGCCGACGGATCACACCCCGAGTCGGGCCACCTGCGGGTCGACGCACCTGCCGCGGCCGCTTGTTATTGCGGAAAGAAGCGGTGCTGGGAGCAGGTCGCGTCGCGCACCGCCCTGCAGCGTCAGGCCGCGGTCTTGTTTCCGGAAGTGGCGGGCCTGGAGAGCATCAAAGCCGCGCGCGACGCGGCCCTGGGCGGTCACGCGGGTGCCAGGGCTTTGTTCGACGCGTACGGCGCCGCGGTGGCGTCGGGCCTGGTCAACCTGCTGACGGTCTACCGGCCGGACGCGGTGGTGATCGGTGGCGCGGGCGCCCAGTACCTGGACCTGTTCGAGCCGGCCATGTCGGCCGAGATCGCCGCCAATGTCGACGTCTTTCCGCGCTTCAAACTGTTTGCGGCATCGCTGGGCGACTGGGGCGGCGCACTCGGCGCGGCCATGTTGGCCAAGGGCGCTGCAGACCCCTCCGGCCACGCCGGCCATCTCCTCCAGACCGCATCCCCGATGCACACCGTTCGCGCACCATGAACACACCACAAACATTCGACTACCTGATCATCGGCGCCGGCTCCGCAGGGTGCGTGTTGGCGAATCGCCTGTCCGCCGATTCGTCCACCACGGTCTGCCTCATCGAAGCCGGGCCGTCAGACAAAAGCATCTTCATCAAGATGCCGGCGGCGCTGACCTTTCCCATCGAGAGCGATGTCTACAACTGGAAGTACGAAAGCGAGCCCGAAGGCGAGCTCTTCGGCCGCAGCATCGGGCAGGCGCAGGGCAGGGGCCTGGGCGGCAGTTCTTCCATCAACGGCATGGTGTTCGTCCGCGGCAGCGAGAAAGACTACGACGGCTGGAAAGACTTCGGCGTCAAGGGCTGGGACTACCAGGACTGCCTGCCGTTCTTCAAGAAGATGGAATCCTTCGAGGCCGGCGTCGACCCGCGGCGCGGCGGCAACGGCCCGCTGACGGTGGTCCGCAGCGAGGCGTCGCATCCCCTGTACAAGGCGTTCCTCGAAGCCGGGCAGGAGCATGGGTTGGCCGATGCCGGCGACTACAACAGCGGCAACCGCGAGGGTGTGCATGTCACGCAAGCCTCGATCCGCAACGGTGTGCGCTGCAGCACCAGCCTGGCCTATCTGGACCCGGTGAAGAGCCGGCCCAACCTGACGGTGATGACGGGTTGCCACGTCGAGAAAATCCTTTTCGACGGCAAGACGGCGATCGGCGTGAAGGCCACCAGGGCCGGCAAAACGCTTGAGTTGCGCGCCGCCACGGAAGTCATTCTGAGCGCCGGTGCCTACGGCTCACCGCATCTTTTGATGCTCTCCGGCATTGGCGAACGCGCACAGCTGGCGCCGTTCGGCATTCCGGTCGTGTCGGAGTTGAATGGCGTTGGCGCCAACCTGCAAGACCACGTGGTGGCGCCGTTGCGCTACCGCTCGGTGCCAGGCGCCTCGGTGAGTCGCGAACTCAACAGCACACTGGGCCGCCTGATTCTGGGTGCGCGTTGGCTGTTGTTCAAGACCGGTTTCGGGGCCACGAACTTCTTCGAGGTCGGCGCGTTCTTCAAGAGCGATGCCGACGTGGACTACTACAACATGCAGCACGAGTTCCTGCCGTTCCTGGCCGACTTCCAGTCCGGCAAGGTGCACATCTCGGACGGCTTCCAATACTTCGTGAGTCAGATGCGCCCCTACAGCCGGGGCAGCGTGAAACTGCGCTCGGCCGACCCGCGGGTGCACGCGGCGGTGTCGTTCAATTACCTGAGCGTCCAGCGCGACACGCGAGAAATGATCAACGGCATTCGCAAGACCATGGACATGGCCAACCAAGGCGCCTGGAGCCGCTACCGTCTCGACGCCGTGGAAACACCCGAGCCCGGTGCCACCGATACCGAGCTGGCGCAGTGGCTGCGCACGGTGGCCAACACCGAGCACCATCCTTCTGGAACCTGCCGCATGGGCACGGATGCGATGGCCGTGACCGACCAGAGCGGGCGCGTGCATGGCGTGCAGCATCTGCGCGTGATCGACTGCTCGATCCTGCCCCGGGTGCCGTCGGCCAACATCAATGCGCCGACGATCATGGTGGCGGAAAAGATCGCCGCGGAAATGGTCGCGGCCCATGCCAAGCGCCAAACGAAGCTGGAATTCGCCTGACGGGCAAGCAACGGCAAGCAACAGCATGCAACCGCAAGCGGTGGCTTGCCGAGGCTCAGCCCGCCGTCTTGCGGTCCAGCTCCTGCCGCGCTTTTTCCAGCCACAGCGCCAGGTTGTCGAGCAGGTCTTTCTGGCTGAACGAGCAGCTTTCTTCGCTGAACAAGGCGCTCGATTCAAGCCGGTCCAGCAGGCCGAGCAAGACCTCGCCGAAGCGCGGGGGCAGGGCGGCCAGCAGTTCGCTGTAGTGCCGCGCCGCATGGCAAAACGTGGCCGTGCCGCCGGGCAGGCTGCGCAGGGCGCCGAGGCCTTCGTGCATGGCCTGCCATTGGGTCGTCGCGGTGTGGGGTGCTGAATTCAATCGGGTGTCCTGGGTGGAAGGGAAGAGGCGGGCCGCCGTTCAACCACCCATGTTAAACCCGCCCGGTGTCAGCAGCCGATGACCTTGAACTCGACACGCCGGTCGATCGCGTCCGAGGCGTCGTCCCGGCCCGTGCCGACCAGCGTCTGCCGCGAACCCATGCCGCTGGCAATGCTGCGCCGAGCCAACGCGGGCGCACTGGCTTCGAGCTGCGATTTCACGTATTCGGCGCGCAACAGCGACAGCCGTTCGTTCAGGGGCTCCGGCCCCGACGCGCTGGTGTGGCCCGAGACTTCAAGGCAGCTGTTGTTCGCCGACGCACGTGCCGCGATGGCCCGCAGCCACAGCGGATACGGCCCCGCGAGCCGCCCATCGGCCACGAACGCGGTGGAGCCGGGCCGAAACAGGAACTTCACGCCGAGCCGTTGGTGCGCCAGGCCGTAGTCGACGATCTGGTTGAACGCGGCTTCGGCACGTTCGCGCCGGCCCAGCTTCCAGTTCGCCAGGTACAGGCCGTTGTAGACGCGAAACTGGTCGCCCGAGGCACTGCGCTGGGCGCTGGTGTAGAGGTCGAGCGACTCCTGCCAGCGCCCGGCGTCGTAAGCATCGATGGCCTCGGCCACCAACGCGGCGGCCACGATGCGCTCGGCATACAGCGGGTTGATCGGGTCGCCCGCGCGCGTGCCCTGGCAGGTGCGGATGTAGCCCAGGGTGGCCGGGTCTTCGGTCCAGGCCGGCGCATCGCGAAAGCTGGCCACCGGCGTGGCGTCCACCCCTTCGGGCCGGGCGAAGGCCAGGCCCTTGCTCACCAGCTTGCCGGTCTTCAGGTCGGCCAGCGCAAAGCAGATGCGGTAGGCCTCGCGCATGCCGGTGGTCTGTCGCTGGGCGTTGACACCGGTGAAGGTGCCAATCAACACCAGCGGGTTGCGCGCCACGTTCGCCGCTGAAAACGGCAGCACCTCGAGCTGCGGATATTGGGCCGTGATCAATGCCGCCAGCCGCTGGCCCATCGACCGCGTGGTGGCGGTCTGGGCACCCGTCATGCCGTCGATCAGCGGGTCGATCACCACGGCGAAGCGGGTATTCGGCGGCTGCGTTGGCGCGCCCTTGAGCAAGGCGGTGGCGGCGTTCAGCACCGCGTCGTCGTAAGCCTGAATCGGTGGGGGTGGTGCCGGGGCGGCCGCGGCCGGCGCAGCGGTTGGCGCCCCGGCAACCGCCTGCCCCGGCGGGTTGGCCGCGCCGGGTGCCGCGGCCGGTGGCAGGTTGCATGCGCTCAGGAGCAGGGCCGCGAACGCGCCCAGGCATGCCGTGCGGTGCATGGCCAGCCAACGAGGCCACGGGTACCGTGGCTGCGTGCTTCGTGGGGATGCCGTCTTGGCCATGCTCAGCACTCCTGGTCGAGGATGCGCTGCGAAGGCGCGGACAAGGTTTCACCCATTTGCTGCCGCTCCAGCAAGGCCGCGCAGCGTGGGTTGACCGCGCCGGGCCGCCGGCCGCCGGTCTTCGCCGGCGCGCTGGTGGCGTCATCGATGGCGGTGGGACGGAACACGCCGGCCGCTGCCACCGAGGCATTTTTTGCCACGCCAGCCGTGGCCGCCAGCCCGGTTTTGTCGCTCCTGGTGGCTGCGCCGCCGTCCTTGGCGACAGGCGCCCGGGGCGCCTCGGCCGGCTCTGGCTTGGCGGCTCCGGCAGCGCCGGCGGGCTTGGTGTCTTCAACTGCAGACATCGCCATCGGCGCGGTGGACGGCGGCAGGCTGCGCTTGCGCCAATGCTCGGCAAAGAATCCGGCACTGGCCGCGAGCAGAAGCGCGCCGCCGGCGCCGGCCCACAACCACCGGTTCCACTGATTCCACCCGGTCGTGTCGGTCAAATTCTCGGCCGCGTGCCGCGGTGGCGGGGCAGGGTGTGGCGTGTCATCGGGCCCGCTTGCGGGCTCTTGCGTGGTGCCCGCCGCGTGGCTGTCCACGGGCCGGTAGATCAGCCGGCCGATGTCTTCGATCAACTGCTGCAGCCCGGGGAAATCTTCGTCGCCGTCCCAGCCGATCAGGTCGGCGGCCTGCACCTCGCGAAAGCCCGCGGGTGGGCGCACCGGTTCGATCATCACGGGAATCAGCTTGCCCGCCTGGCGGCCCTCGGTCGCTTCCTCGCAGACCCATTCGCTCGCCACCGACCGGGCCGACCACACCACCACCATGCAGCGCATGGTTTGCAGCTCGTGGGCCAGCACGCTGCGCCAGGTCTGGCCCGCGGGAATGCGCCGGTCCCACCAGACCGACCAGCCCACCGACTGCAAAGCCAGCGACAGGCGGCGCACGGCCTCGCGGTCGGACTCGTTGTAGCTCAGAAAGATGTCTGCCATGACGCTCCCCATGGGCCGCCCGGAGACGCGGCGGCACGGAACATCTTAACGAGACCGGCGGCGCAATGCCATGGTCGAGCGGCCTCCAAGTGGAGGAGGCGGCGCGACCGCTCAACAGTAGAAAGCCTAGCCTTCAGTCGTGCAGCGACGACAGAAATTGCTTCAACTCCGGTGTCTGCGGATTGCCGAACAGATCGGCCGGCGGCCCCATTTCGTGCACGCGGCCCTGGTGCATGAAGATCACGCGGTCGCTGACCTTGCGGGCGAAGCTCATCTCGTGCGTCACCATCAACAGCGTCATGCCTTCCTCTGCGAGGCTTTCCACCACGCGCAGCACTTCGCCGACCAGTTCCGGGTCCAGCGCCGAGGTGATTTCGTCGCACAGCAACACCGCCGGCTCCATGGCCAGGGCGCGGGCGATGGCCACGCGCTGCTGCTGGCCGCCGGAGAGCTGGTCGGGCCAGGCATCGAACTTCTCGGCCAGGCCCACCCGCGTCAGCAGCTTCTTGGCCTGGGCCACACCGGCCGCTTCGGCCTGCTGCTTGACCAGCTTGGGCGCGAGCATCACGTTCTTGCCGACGGTCAAATGCGGGAACAGGTTGAAGCCCTGGAAGATCATGCCCACCCGCTGGCGCAGCGCGCGCATGGCCATCGCGTTGTCGTGCAGCAGCGGCTTGCTGTCGACCGACAGCGTGCCGGCCTGGAACACCTCGAGCCCGTTGATGCAGCGCAGCAGCGTGCTCTTGCCCGAGCCGCTCTTGCCGATGATGGCGATGACTTCGCCCGGCTGCACATGCAGGTCGATGCCCTTCAGCACCTCGTTCGTGCCGAAGGATTTGCGCAGGCCGTTGATCTCGACGATGGACGGCTTGGCGGAGCTCACGGGGTTAGCGGCGGACAGCATTCATTTTCCTTTCGAGCGACTTGGCGTAAAAACTGATCGGGAAACACAGGGTGAAGTACATCAGCGCGACGCAGCTGTACACCACGAAGGGCTTGAAGGTGGCGTTCGAGATCATGGTGCCGGCCTTGGTCAGTTCGATGAACCCGATGACCGATGCCAGCGCGGTGCCTTTGATCACCTGCACCAGGAAACCCACGGTGGGCGGGATCGCGATCTTGATGGCCTGCGGCAGCACGATGTGGCGCAGCTGTTCGCTGAAGGTCAGCGCCAGGCTGCTCGATGCCTCCCATTGGCCCTTGGGAATGGCAGCCACGCAGCCGCGCCAGATCTCGGTCAGGAAGGCACTGGTGTAGAGCGTGAGTGCCACCGACGCCGCGATCCAGGCCGAGGTGTTGATGCCGAACAGCGCAATGCCGAAGTAGGCCAGGAACAGCTGCATCAGCAGCG
>JAQGMQ010000909.1 GCA_028292305.1 Rhodoferax sp. | reverse complement strand
CGAAGAAGATCAAGTTCGTCGAACTCGAAGCCGCGCAGCTGCCGCGCTCGCTCGACGACCTGGACGCCTCGGCCATCAACACCAACTTTGCGCTGTCCGCCGGCCTGAATCCGCAGAAGGACGCCATCGCCCAGGAAGGCGCGAAGTCGCCCTACGTCAACATTCTGGTGGTGCGCGAGCAGGACAAGGACAAGCCCTGGGTCGCCAAGCTGGTGAAGGCCTACCACTCTGAAGAAATCCGCAAGTTCATCCAGACGGAATTCAAGGGTTCGGTGCTCGCCGGTTTCTGAGCGCCAGCGCGTCGCACGAGGCTGCCCGCTGCCCGCTGGCGGCCTTTTTCTATTTCTTTTCCATCGGCACCGCCGCCGCTTCCGGTGCACGGCACGCTGCCCGGTTCGGCCTCAGGGTTATTACGGATTTGATGGCCGGGCAGGCGCCGGGCGGCACAATGGGGTTTTGGTGACGGCCGAGGCGCAAGGCCCGCCGTCCGTCCTTTTTCCGGAGTATCCGTGTCTCAGCCAAATCCGTTGCCTGCCGAAACATTCAGAGAGGCGCCGCCGATCATCGGCTTCCACGCGCATGTCTATTTCGACGCCGAAAGCCTGCCGCGGGCACGCAGCCTGTGTGAACGCGCGGCTGGGCTTTTCCCGCTGCAGCTCGGCCGTGTGCACGAGCGGCCGGTGGGGCCGCACCCCGATTGGAGCTGTCAGCTCGCGTTCACCCCCGAGGTGTTCGGCGCGCTCGTACCGTGGCTGGCCTTGCACCGCGGCGAGCTGGTGGTGTTCATCCATCCGGTCACCGGCAACGACCTGGTCGACCACCGCGACCGCGCGATCTGGATGGGCGCGGTGCGTCCGCTGAACCTGTCGAGCCTGTCCGGCGACCCCACCAAGTATGTCTTTTGATGCGATCGATGTTACGGATGGAAAAGTTGACCCTTGAAAAAACCGCGGCCTATGGCGCTCGGCTTGGCGTGGCCGCGCTGTGTGCGCTGCTGGCGGCCTGCAACAGCATCGTGCCCAGCAAGCCGCTGGCGCAGCAGGAACAGTTTGCCTCGAACGACACCTATTCGCGCATGTTCGACGCGACGCCCGCGCAGACCTGCGAAGCCGCGCGCCGCGCCCTGCTGAGTCAGGGTTACCTGATCACCACGAACAACGCCGAGCTGGTGCAGGGCTCGAAGAGTTTCCAGCCCGACAGCGACATCCACGTGCAGATGGAGATTCGCGTGGTCTGCACGGCCGAGACCCGCGACGGCAAGGTCACGCTCGGTTTCGTCACCGCCCTGCAGGACCGTTATGCGCTGAAGAAGAGCAACAACTCGGCGAGCCTGGGCGTCGGCGCGCTGGGCTCGGTGTCGCTGCCGTTTTCGTCGAGCAGCGACGCGATGATCAAGGTGGGCAGCGAGACCATCACCAGCGACCCGTTCTACGACCGGTTCTTCGCGTTGGTGCAGCGCTACCTGGTGATCAGCGCAGAAGAGGCCGAAGTCGTGCCGGTCACGAGCCCCGCCACCGGCACGACCGCGCCGATCGCTCCCATTGTCAAGCCGAGCGCGGCATCGATTTCGCTGCCATCGGTGCCGCCACTCGCGGCTCCTTCGGCGCCCCTCGCACCCTGATCAACGGCCTAGCTTGAGGCTGAAGCCGCCAACAGCCGCTGGGCCAAGGCTTGCACTTCAGCGCTTTGCGGTGCCGGCGCGGCGGCGTTGTCGATCTGCGCGCGGATCAGCCGTTCCAACGTTTCCAGATGTGGCAGCACGGTGCCAAAAAACCGCGTCTGGCCGTCGACCAGCACCACGATCGATGGAAAGTTTTCCACTTCGATCGGATCGACCAGCGCGGCCTGGTCTTCGATGTCGACCCACAGGAAGCGCGCCTGCGGATACCTTGCCGCCACCGCGTCGAAGCGGTCGCGGTAGTCGCGGCAACTGCCGCACCAGTCGGCGCAAAGGCAGGCAACCAGCACATCGGAGGCAATGGGTGCGGCGGTGGAAGTGGGCATGGGCACGGAACGCATGCGCCAATGATCGCAGACTCGGCCCGGTCGTGCGGCACTGGGGGAACCACGCGCGCCCGGCGCGGCCCTCTGCACAAGCCGCGTGAAACGGCGATGATCACAGCCACGCCGCGCAGCCCGCGGGGCGTCATCTTTTCACCATTCAATTCTTGGAGCGTTTCATGAGTCAAACCAAAGTGGCCGTCATCGTCGGCAGCCTGCGCAAGGAATCCTTCAACCACAAGCTGGCCGTCGCCCTGGGCAAACTCGCGCCGGCCGATTTCAGCCTCGAGATTCTGCAGATTGCCGATCTGCCGCTGTACAACCAGGACGACGACGCCAACCAGGCCGAGCCGGTGAAGCGCCTGAAGGCGGAGCTCAAGGCGGCGCAGGCGCTGCTGTTCGTCACGCCCGAATACAACCGCTCGATCCCCGGTGTGCTGAAGAACGCCATCGACCACGCTTCGCGCCCCTACGGCCAGAGCGCCTGGGGCGGCAAAGCCGCGGGCGTGATCGGCGTGTCGGTCGGTGCCATCGGCACGGCCCTGGCGCAGCAACACCTGCGCAACGTGCTCGCCTACCTGGACGTGCCCACGCTCGGCCAGCCCGAAGCCTTCATCCAGGCCAAGGACGGGCTGTTCAACGATGACGGCAGTGTGGGCGAGGCCAGCAAGGCGTTCCTGCAGGGCTGGATGGACAAGTACGTGGCCTGGGTGAAGCGGCACGGCGCCTGATCGCCTGCGACGGGCAGCCGCAAACGCGCGTCAGAACAGCGAACGCGTGCCGCCGGGTGCCGCACCTTCGATGGCCAGCATGCGCAGCTTGGTGAGGGCGCCGCCGCCGCCTGAAAACCCACCGGGTTTGCCGTTGGCCGCCACCACGCGGTGGCAGGGAACGATAGGCGCGAACGGGTTCTGGCCAAGGGCCTGGCCTACGGCGCGGGCCAGTCCCTTGTCACCCAGTTCCGCGGCCACCTCGCCATAGCTGCGGGTCTGGCCCGGGGCGATGCGGCGGGCTATGGCGTAGACACGCTGGTGGAAATCGGAGACACGGGTCATGTCCAGCGGCACCTCGCGCAAATCGCGCGGCGCACCCTGCAGCAAGGCCCTTACGCCGTCGATGGCGGCCTGCACGAAGGGCGGCACGGCGCCCGCTTGGCACAGCGCCGGCTCACCGCCGGGTAAGCCAGGTGGCAGGGCTTTCAACATGCGGACACGCGTGCCTTCCGCGGTGGCCTCGGGCAATTGCACGGCGGTGACCGACCCCGCCCGCCAGGCGATGCCGCAGGTGCCGATCGCGGTGTCGAACAGCGCGGTGCCGCTGACGTTGTCATTCATGGCCCGTGTGGGCCTGTGCGGTGTGCGCCAAAGTGGTTCATGTTCCGCAGTATGTCACTGCACTTCAGTGCCGCACGCCCCATTTCCGGGTGCGGCCCACCAGCATTGCCGGGAGTCGCTGCCCGAGCACGGCTGGTCAATCTCAATCGGCGCCGCCCCAGATGATATTGGCATTGCTGCCCGTGATGTATTCGCGAACTTCCGTTGGCAGCGTGATGTCGCTCGGTAATAGAACGGCCGCCAGGCGCAGATGTTTCTTGGTCAACTTCTGCCCGCCGATGTGTTCAAAGATGACGCGGGTTGAAAAAGGCTGTCGGTACGAGGTGGCAGCCACGCCATTGATGATGCCGTGCATCAGTTTGATCGGGCTGCGCGGCTGAGGAATGAGTATGGTGAAGGTCATTTCATTGTTCTTCTCGCCCTCGAAATCCATCATGAACAGCCGTTCACCCACCAGAAAACAAAACCCGCTGTATCTGAACGCGCAGCCAAGTTTGCCGCTGCCGTCAAGTGCTGGAAATCGCTCGATGGTTATATATTGGGTAATGGATTCTTTTTCGAATATATAGACGATCGATCGCAGAATCCGACCCTTGTAGATCGACGAATTGTGGTATCTGCAATAGATGCCATGAAACTTCTTCAAATCGGCCGTGGATTTCATCGCGATCGGGATGAACGACATGAACTTCGGAAGTTTATGCAAGTCGACCGGCAGCGTGGTT